>WRBX01000068.1 GCA_009784335.1 Oscillospiraceae bacterium | reverse complement strand
TTTCACATAATCGTAGGGGCGGTCTGTGACCGCCTCCTTCGAAGAAATACCCCAGCATGTAGGGGCGATGGTCCCCATCGCCCGCGGGCGACCGAGGACGGTCGCCCCTACAACGAAAGGAAAACTCAATGTTGTTCGATACCCATACTCATCTATGCGATGAGCGATATGATGCCGATCGCGAGCAGATTATCGCGGATTTTGCCAAAAATAATGTCGGGCGGATTGTTGAAATCGGCGCAAATGTTGATGAAGCAAAGCTGGCGGTTGCGCTTGCTAATTCGCATGAAAATGTGTATGCTACCGTCGGCACGCACCCCTATTATTGCAAGGATTTCACCGAAGAGAGCCTCGAAACTCTGCGCCGGCTCGCGCTAAGTAACCCCAAAGTTGTTGCCGTCGGCGAAGCGGGGCTTGATTATCACGATAACCATCATGAGTATAAAGATGCGCAAATCAAGGCTTTTGAGCTGCAAATCAAGCTGGCGCTGGAGCTCGGGCTCCCCCTTATCGTCCATGTCCGCGATGCCTATGAAGATTGCCTTGCATTATTGAAGAAATATTATTCCACAAAGGCGGATGATATCCGCCCCTACAATGTTAATGAAAGCTCACGCAAAACCGTAGGGTCGACTATTAGTCGCCCACACCTCGAAGAACCACATTCATCCCTGAATCCTGAATCCTGTCCCCTGTCCCCTGGCATCATCCATTGCTTCTCCGGCGACCGCGCTTTTATGGAAGAGATCACCGCTATGGGCTTCCATGTCGCTTTCGGCGGCGCGCTCACCTATTCCAACGCCGATAACATTAAAGAGGCCGCAAAACACGCGCCTCTCGACAAAATTCTAATCGAAACCGATTGCCCATATCTTGTCCCCGCCGGCATCCACGATTCACGCAATGAGCCAAAATATGTCTCCAAAGTCGCCGAATTGCTCGCCGAGCTTAAAGGGCTTACAACGCAGGAAATCGAAGATATAACTTATAAAAATGCTTGCAGATTATTTAAGTTAGGGGATTAAAATGATAAGAGAAAATCTTAATAAAAACAAACATTACTATTCAAATAGTTTCAAGGCTTACGATTCAAAAGCCGATTGCATACTGGATAAGCATATATACATTGACAAATTCGATGATGGATTTGAGATTGATTTGGATGAGCGAACCGGCAAAGGAGCCGAAGGAAAAACCACCCGTTTTCGCTTAAACTCTTATGAAATCAGCTATTCTGAAATCGCACATGATGAGCATGGCAACTCTAAGCGCCTAGACCAATTTAGCATCAAGCACGGTGAATTAACCAAGATTTGCGAAGGCATCTATAATCAGCCGATAGTTAACGATCGAGTTGATATTGCAATGCCTATTGTTTATGATTTTATTATTGAAGCTAAGCAACATTTGATTATTGCACAGCTTCCAACCGACTTTTTAGATTTGAATAGATATAGGCAAGCTAAAAATAAATCACAAGATTCACCTAAATTATAGCCGCCTATCAAAGCTCCGATATTGAATCGCTTCGGCAATATCGGATTTTTCTATGTTTTCTCGGCCTGCCAAATCGGCGACAGTGCGGGCGACTTTCAGCAATCTATCATGCGTACGCGCGCTAAACCCAAGCTTATCAAATGCCATTTTCAGCAGCATTTCGCTCTCATCATCAATCTTGCAATATTTGCGCGTGAGCTTTGGCGTGAGTTGAGAATTGGAATAAATCTTATCGTCTTTATATCTATCCAGTTGAATCTGCCGTGCATTATTCACTCGCTGCTTAATTTCCGCCGAACTTTCGCCCTTTTCGCCCTTGCGCAAGTCGCAGAACTTTACAGGCGGCACATTAATATGTATATCAATTCTATCGAGCAGCGGGCCTGAAATTCGGCTGCGATATTTCACCACCGCCGGCGGAGTGCAATTGCATTGCCGCTCATTATCGCCATAATATCCGCACTTACAAGGGTTCATGCTGCCCACCAGCAAAATATTGCAAGGATATTTTGCTGTGCCCGAAACTCTTGAAATCGTAACCTCGCCATCCTCCAAAGGCTGGCGCAGCACCTCAATCGCCGAGGGGTTAAACTCCGGCAATTCATCTAAAAACAGCACCCCATTATGCGCTAAACTCAGCTCGCCGGGCCGAGGATATGAGCCTCCTCCGGCAAGCCCCGTGGTCGAAATTGTGTGATGCGGTGAGCGAAATGGGCGAGTGGTTAAGAGCGATGTGTTGCCGCGAATATAGCCCGCCACCGAATGCACCTTGGTAACCTCAAGCGCCTCATCATAGGTCATATCCGGCAGAATTGTGGGGATTCGCTTGGCAATCATGCTCTTGCCGCTGCCGGGCGTGCCAATCATCAGCACATTATGCCCGCCTGAAACCGCGATTTCCACGGCTCTGCGAACATCAAATTGCCCCTTAACTTCGCTAAAATCAACATCATATAGCTCGTCGGTTTTCATAATGTCAAGTATATCTACTTGACACCTCTCGAGTTCCTTCTCGCCGATAAAATGTTGGAACACATGCAGCAGATGCTCGGCAGGATAAACCTCCGCCCCTTCCACAACCGCCGCCTCGGCGCCATTTTCCATTGGAATAATAACTTTGGTAATCCCTGCCTTAACCGCCGCGATAACCATAGGCAAAACGCCGCTAACAGGGCGTAATTTGCCATCGAGCGCAAGCTCGCCAAGCAGGAGATATTCGCCAATCTTGCGCCCAAGCTCGCTATTTTCCGTCGCCAGCACTGCCATAGCAATGGGCAAATCAAAAGCCGCGCCCTCTTTTTTTAGCGACGCCGGCGCAAGATTTATGGTGAGCTTTTTAATCGGCACCTTGAGCCCAGTGTTCTTAATGGCATTTTTCACTCGCTCGCGGCTCTCTTTTATCGCACTATCGGGCAAGCCGACGATATCAAACCCCGGCATGCCATTGGATAAATCGGCCTCTACCTCCACCATAACCCCATCCATCCCCAAAACATTACACGCATTTGCTTTAGCGAACATAATTTTACTCCTTAATTATCTTCAATAATTCGCCCACTCTTTTTTGCAAGAATTCTTCTATAATTTTTAGCCGCGCTTCATCCCAATTATATAAAGGATGCTTTTCAAATTTGAACCCAACTAGTTTTTTAAGCTGCTCTCTTTGTAATTTAGTGCCAAATTCTCTTGCTAAATTATCGAATAAAATATGCCTTGACGATTTCAGTTTAGCCCTATACTCATCCAATTCTTCAAAATCCGCTTCTTTTGCATGATTAAAAAATGATATGCCATTGTCAAAAATAGGCGCCATTCCCCAAATATCTCCGCAATGATTATCCCTAAGCATTCCAAAATTATTAAAATGCCTATCCTCATTATAAATCAAGCAATCAAAAATCAACATCGAGCGAAATTTATCCTCGCTCAACTTTTTTTCTTTGAAAAATTTCAATACATTATCGTAGTTATACTCATCTAAATAATAAGACATCGGGACATAAGCTGTATCAATATCAGTAAAAAGTTTACATGATGAACCAATAACACCCTTAAACTCTTCAATTTTATACTCTATTGCATCAATCCCCATTGCCTTTGCAATTTGCCAAGCATAGAATTCATTATAAGGTTCAAGCCCCTTACTATCGAATCCACCTTTAAAAAGAGTAATTTCTCCATCAACATTCCGCCAAGTTTTTGGAAGCATACCATTAGTCGTAAGCTCAGGTGAAGTTGTATATTCAATATTCCAGCTGCTTGCCCGCCCGGTAAGCGCAATAAGCGATAAGATTTCCGAAAACTTGTTTTCATATAAGTTATAAGCAGCAAAATTCCCCTCAAAATCTTCCGGCACTACCCAATAGCTATCGTTGAGCGACAAGCCTTTGCAAGTATTAATTATGCCAATTACATCATCGTATCTTAGTCCCAAACGAGTTAAAATCTGATGCACATATTCTCTGTTTTTTGGTATTATCCGCTTGTAAAGCCATTTCACCATATCCTGCTCATCTACAACACCAACCGGAAACACCTTTTTATTCACTGCTTCCCATAAAAATTCAATATCCAAATAACCCTTCGGTGCATATTGCATCGAAAACTTAATCAAATTTTCATCATACATTTTAAGCCAATAGTTCATTTAAGCCCTCATCCCAAAACATTACGCGCATTTGCTTTAGCAAACATAATTCATATCAAGTCATTAATTAATATAGACCACATATAAAATTGAAATGCAAAAAAAAGAATTATAGGAATCACCGATATCAAAATACCAAATAACGCTAATCTTTTTTTTCTCTCTTTTTTCAAAGATATAATACCTAAAATAATTGGTGTTATAATAAAAAGTGGGAACAGGCTATAATAAGCACCAATCACCATCAACACATGCCATCCTACACTTCCAGTTAATACAAAAATTAACTCAAGTAATAGCACTAACCCAAACGGCACAGCCGCCAACCAAAAAGATATTTTCCCAAGTTTATTGCTTTCCATTTTTTTCTCCTAAAATTTAAAATTTTTGCTTGCAAAAATTCACCACAGTTTTTCGTTATTACTTCTTCGTTTTTCGTTTGAAATGTGAAGCATTTCACTCCATATTAAGCGTTATCGTTTTCTGCAGCTTGCCTTCGAGCTTTCTATATGCAACTCCGCATTCATCGAGCAGAGTTTTCGAAGCTTTGAATTCATCCAAATCGGCGTATTTATCGCTCAAATACACAACTTCGCGAATGCCACATTGGATGATTTCCTTAGCACATTCATTGCAAGGGAACAAATCGACATATAGCTTAGCGCCCTCGAAATCCTTGCGATGCCCGCGGAAATTCAGAATCGCATTGCGCTCGGCATGCACCACATATAGATATTTCGTGTCCAGC
>WRBX01000067.1 GCA_009784335.1 Oscillospiraceae bacterium | reverse complement strand
TTCTATAGTCATTATTCAACATTTTGTTATTACTTATTAATCCCTTCAAAGACCAAACTTAGAATCTTCGCCGCCTCGGCGCGCGTTATATTATTAAGCGGCTTCACGCTTCCGTCCTCATAACCGCCGATTATTTCGTCTGCCACCAGCCGCTGGAAAAACTCTAACGACCACTGCGGGATTTTGTTTTTGTCAGTAAATTTTTCTATAAAATCGATGGTCGGATATTCTTTGTAATCAATTTCTTTTAACACCCGCCCAATAATAGTAACTGCCTCGGCTCTGGATATCGCATCTTTGGGACGAATTTTTGATTTCGCTACATCATCATTATCACCCTTAATATAGCCCTTGGCCAGCAATGCTTTAATATAGTTTATCGACCAATCGGCCGTATCTTTCTCATCGGCATATTTTATGCCGGCACCCTCATTTTGCGAAATCCCCAACCCTCTCGCTATTATCACCATAAGCTCCTGCCTTGTTATGTTCTTGCTTGGCCCATAAAACATTTTTCCGTTTTCCTCATAGCCTTGCACCGAACCGGAAGCCACCAATTTTTGGATATACTGTGCTGCCCAATGTTCCTCGCCTACATCTTCAAAAATCACTTTATTAGAGTTAATCCTAAAAGTTTTCGCAAGATTGCCCGCTTTGATTTCAACCGCGGAATCAAACAAATGACTTGCCGTAATAACTATTTTTCTATCAATAATATTATAGTATCCGATACTTGGGTCAACTGCTACCTCAAAGCCTGCATTTGAAACACCGCTAATTTCTCGATAGTCTAAATATGCTTTCAAATCAAGTGGAATTTCATCGCCCTTTTTCGCATAAATCGTATCTTTAATTTCGTTTTTGCCGCTAAAAACCTTTATGCCGGTCGGCGTTTCCACACCAATCACATCCATATATCCCTTAATACCATTATGCTCCACCGTTATGCGCGCATTTGCCTCGCCCAAAACTTTGATATTTCCGGCTTGGTCAATTGTAACATTCTTGCTGTCGGACGAATAGTAAAATGGCAAACCGCTCACATTAATGGCATAATAATGCTTATCTGTGCCACGCGTCGCAACTTTGGTTTCCACCCCTTTTAGCGCATAAATCTTGCTTGGATACATGAATAATTTATCCAAAACACCTGTCGGCTGATTTTTATTTATCAAAAATAAGAAAGTTCCGTTTTTACGCAAAACTCCATCTGACGGGTTATTGTTTATCGCAAATTCCACATTTCCTGCTTGCACCGAACCAATAGTTGTCGAGCCGCCGCCATCAAGATTTATTGCTTGAGAGCAGCCAAGTTCTATCATTCGTGCCGCCAGCGTTGCAGTTTGCACGCCAAAGCTATGCCCTGTTTGCCGCCCATCAATCGCATAAAAAATAATATCTCCATTGGATTTAATTCCCACCGCTGTTCGCGGATTGGCACCGCTTACAACATTTGAGTTAGTGTATACTCCATCTTTCACAATCTGCCCCGCAGTTGTGCCCAGTGCATACGCCACATTATTCCACTGCGAGTTGTTCGAAGCAAAACTGAAAGTTGCCGTTGAGTTCATTGGAAAGTTAATCAATTCATCAACTAAAGCGCTATCTGCCTCCACATCAATCGAAAGCACAAAATGGCCTGCCGGAATTGCTGCATTCGGTGCTTCAATAATTTCTATAAGCTTAGCGTAAACTGTTTGCCCCGGTCGTGCCTCGCCATTAATAATTTGAAAAACCGCATTTGCCGCTTGCTTGCCGGAACGCGTTGAAACATCAAAATCCCTGTCATAAAGATAGTATCCATAAGGCTGCAAGAACTTATTAAAATTCTTAATTTCACGGCTCACCGTGCCGATTTGAAAAGAACACGAAAGTGCTAAATCTGCAATGAAACCCGTGCTGTCTTGCCTAAACCCTATCGCCGGCTGAATCCCCTCGCTAAACGAGTGAATCTTACCGCCCTTAATCACATGCCCATTTGGCACACCTGTGTTTAGCGAGAAAAAATCTCCATTGAGGCCGGCCACAGGGTTAATGCCGTTATTTTTAAGATACGAAACATTTTGATTCATATCGGTTCTGCCATATATCCCGTCACCGTTAGTAATTATTGGCACAACATCCATGTTGGGCGTGTATTCGAAATAATAATCGGTCTGCTGCCCCACGCCTGCCTGCTCGCTCATAAAAACGCTCCTGGTAAACCGCGCACCATTTGCGATTATGTATCCCTCATCCCATGTTAAATTCCCTAAAACTCCTGCAAAAGCCGTGATTTGAAACGCAAACATAAAAAACAAAACCAAAGATATAATTCTTTTTTTCACTTTTCTCTCCTCTCATTATTAGAATACAAAAAACTATTTAGCTTGTCAAGGGAATTTTTTAACAATACTTGACTAATTAAAATAATTATGCTATGCTTTTGAAAGTTTGAAAGGGGAGTAATTAAAATGAAAGAAAACAAAATTAGCAAAAAAGTTATGGCGTTAATTGAAAAGCAGATTGACAAAACTATCAACCCGGCGCTTGTTGAGGTAGCGCCCGAAAAACGCTTAACCAAAGATTTGCGCTTAGATTCGCTTGATAGGCTTGGCCTTGCCATTATCTTTGAAAAAGAATTTGGGATTGCAATTCGAAACGAAGAGGAAGAAAAACTATCAACCGTTCAAGATGCGATTGACCTTGTTGCTGAAAAAGTGATAATGAAGACAATTGCCGAAAAACTTGAGCGTAAAATTGAGAATGTCACGCCCGATAAAAGATTTATCGAGGATTTGGGCGGCGATTCGATTGATAGAATGGAAATTGCCCTCACTTTCGAGAATATGTTTGGCATTGAAATCACGAACGCAGAAGAAGAAAACATTAAAACCGTCAGAGATATTATGAATCTTGTTAATCAAAAAACGCAACCGCTCGAACCGTTAAAAGTAAAAAGCAGAAATATAATTCAAAAAGCAAGAGAAATCGGCTTGAATGACCAAACGAATGAGATTTTGAATTCAATCCCAAAAAATATAATTGCAGAGGAGAAATCAAAATGAATGAAAATGAAATAAGGCAAAGCGTTAGGGCTATCATCGTCGAAAGGATTAGCGTTAACCCGGCTGATGTGTTGCCAAGCAAGCTATTTGCAGAAGACCTAGGCGGAGATTCTCTCGACAAAGTTGAAATCTTGATGGACTTAGATAAAAAGTTCAAAATCAATACCACTGATGAATCTGTGGAATTTGCGGAAAACCTCAAAACTATTGGGGACATCGAGGATGTTGTGGTCAGCAGAGTAAAATAATAATTTCAAAAAGAAACATTTCTTTACAAATATGTTTCTTTTTTGTTACCCTTTTTTTATGAAGATTTTGGCAGAGCAGAATAAAACTCATTTACTTATTTTAAGTATAATGATTATTTGCGTTGTTGTTTTGGTGTTATTGCGCCTCTATGGAGCGATTAATTTGGGCGGTTTTTTTGCAGATGAACAACGCCGAGCTACTGCAATCGAAGAGATATTAAGCGATGATAAAAAGCTTGGATTCAAACAGATTAGCCTGCGAGGCATACCAATTTTTGTTCAAACAGATAAAGGGCTCAGCTCGTTTGTTTTTTTGGGATTGGGTAGTGGGTTTGCCGGTATTTTTGGAACCGGCAAAGTTGCGCTGAGGCTGTTTATGTGCGTTCTAACAATTTTGGCGATTATATTGCTAGGTAAATCCATGCAATATTTTTATAAAGATTCCAAAAAAGTGCTTTGGGGCACTATGCTAATTGGGCTGAGTTTGCCTTGGAGTTTTTTGCAAGGAATGATATTTTGGGACACCACACTGGCACCGGTTTTATGTTGCTTAGCGATTTTTTGTTTCGCCCGAATATTATACAAAGAAAAATTTAAGATGTTTTATAAAATTCTATTACCGGTTTCTTTGATTTTAATGGTTTATTGTTATTTCCCGACAGGTTTTTTTGCAGTTTTGGCTTATTTTTTAGCGATTTGTTTTTTAATCGGAACAAAACGAATGAAAATAAAAGAGTTCTTTCTAATTCAACTACCGGTTTGCTTTTTGGTCGGTGCACCATTTTTATTCGCTTATATGGAAAATGCTACTATGCTAATGGGTCGTTCCGGCGACCTTAGCATTTTTAACAAAGAAAACCCAAAGGGTTTATTTATTAGTAATATGTCCGGCTTTTTGTCGCCTGAATTTCTATTCAGCGCCGGAGATGAAAACCGCAGGCATTGCATAGGAATGCTTGGTATGCTTTTACCAAGTGCCATAATTCCCCTTTTGATGAACCTCTATTTTTTGCTTAGGGGGGGATCTACATATAAAGAAAAATGGATTATATTGTTGGCATATGTCGGCATACTGATTTCGTTTGGTGCCGCATCTCTAACTTGCGGCGGGCAACCACATTCACTTCGTTCTAATTTGGCTTGGCCGCCATTTGTGATTTTGATTACTATGGGATTTGCGATGATTGCCGGAGCCTTTGCCAATAGCAGTGGAGTTAAAAAGGTTTGTTGGATGTTAATCCTAACAATATCGGTCGGAATCATGGTTTTTTGCGTTACTTTATATTTAAAAGCTTTCTTTATGGAATATATCCCGAAAAGCGGGGAATTCTTTCGCAAGCAAGCTTAATACTTTTATTAAGGGCAGTATTTATGAAAATCACATCTATACATGGCAAAGCGAGGCTAGGCGAGCTAAATACAGAGCATGGTGTAATAAAAACTCCTTGCTTTATGAATGTGGGTACGCAGGCGGCGATTAAAGGCGGCCTATCTTCGCTTGATTTAGAGCAAATCGGCTGCCAAGTTGAGCTATCTAACACCTATCACCTCCACCTTCGCCCCGGTTCAGAGGTTATCAAGCAAATGGGTGGGCTACATAAATTT
>WRBX01000066.1 GCA_009784335.1 Oscillospiraceae bacterium | reverse complement strand
CCGCTTTGAATGGTAATGTGGCAAGCGCTTGCCGCAACCACAGTCTTGCCGCTGCCAACATCGCCTTGCAACAGCCTTGCCATCGGCACATCACGCGCTAAATCTGCCTCAATTTCAGCAATAACCCTATTCTGCGCATTAGTAAGCTTAAAAGGAAGGCTATCGACAAAGCCTCGTAGGGGGCGCCGTCCCGGGCGTCCCGCGTCCAGCACGCAGCCAACCCTTTCTTGATTCGCACTCTTATATATAGATAATCCCAGCATTAACATAAATAATTCTTCAAAAACCAATCGCCTTCTCGCCAACTCAAATGATTCTATATCCAGGGGAAAATGAATGTTTTCTATCGCGAACTTCAAGCCCGTTAAGCTATGCTGCTTTACAATCTCTTCCGGTAGCAAATCAGCGACTTTGCCTACGCAAGGCATGCACTCCCGAATAGCATCTTGCAGCATTTTATGCGTGATTTTGCCGGTGAGCGGATAAAGAGGGAGGATGCCGGTTGCCTTTTCTGCGTTCTGCGCCGATGTGAACTTTGGCGATGTCATTTGAGAATATTTGCCCATCTTTTCAATCTTGCCATAAAAAATGTACTCTTTATCGGGTTTCAATGTTTTCGGCAGATAACTTTGATTAAACCATGTGATGTTAAGCTCTGCTCCTTCACAATCAGAAACAACGCATTTCTGCATGGATTTTCTATTCGGTAGATAAACCGAAACCACCGGCTTCACAATCTTCGCCCTGATATTCACGCTCTCGCCAATGTCGGCAGAGGAAATAGTAGTGGTTTTGCTCCTATCCTCATGCCCTCTCGGGAAATAAAATAAAAGGTCACGAACCGTTTTGATGCCTAATTTGGCAAGCTGCGTGGCCTTTATTTTACCGATATTTTGAATCTGTAGAATGCTATCATCTAAAAGCATAATACTTTCACATCACTAACTGTCAACTGACTACTGACTACTGTCAACTGGATTAGGTGCATCAACAGGGCAAATTTCCTTGCAAGCGTTGCACTCGATGCAGGTCGGCTCGTCAATCACATAGATATCCGCGCCTTGCGAAATGCAATCAACCGGGCAAACGGGCGCGCACGCTCCGCATGAAATGCAATCTGAATTAATTTGGTAAGCCATAAATGTCTCAGTCCTTTCATTTTACATATTACATCGTGGCGCGCTGGTTGTCAACTTTAATCTATTATAATTACAAGTGATTAGTGGTTAGTGACCAGTGGCTAGAAAGCCGCAAATTCTAGTCACTAGCCACTAGCCACTAGCCACTGCTAAAAAAACTTGCAAATCATAAAAAAGTTTTATATATAATAGAGTATGAATTTATTTAGGAGTGTGCTGGGTAAAAAGAGGAAGAAAAATGGTGAGCGTGAAAATGTGAATGCGGCAAGGCCTTTCGCAAATTCGCTTAGCTTTCCTATGCCCACAGTTCGGGTTTCCTCCGGCCTTGATATCATTTGGTATAACTCGCTGTTTGAAGAGGAAATTGATGATATTGATGCCTTTGCCGATAGCATAAAGGAATTGCTGGCTTCTCTCGATAGAAGCTCAAAGGATATCGGTTTCACTTATTCCACTGATTATAAGACTTTTGATGTTGTCGGCAAGCTGGAATTTATCCATCATAGCGATGATTATTCGATTTCACTGCATCTAATCGACCGCACTAACGAGCGTAATTTAATCAATGAGCTGATTGCTGAAAAGACTGTTGTTTGCTGGATTTTGGTAGATAACTACGATGACCTGATGAAAAATGTGGCGGAGCATGCTGAAAAAGATAAGAACATCACCAATAGCACAATTTCGCAAATTGATGATTTGGTTGATAAATGGGCCGAAATGCTTGATAGCTCGGTGGTGAAACATGAAAAAGACCGCTACTACTTGGTGTTCAAAAACGGTAGCTTAAATGAGCAAATCAACGAAAAGTTTGAGTTTTTGGCAAATTTCAATAAGATAAATAAGCAATTTCATATGCCGGTGACGATAAGCGTCGGCATTGGTGTTTCTGATTTAAGCCCGCAAGAATCGGCTGAATATGCCGAAACTGCGCTTGATATGGCCTTGGGGCGCGGCGGTGACCAAACTGTTATAAAAACTGCTGACAGTTTTCAATATTTCGGCGGCCGCTCGATTGAGAAGGAAAAGCGCACAAAGGTGAAGCTTCGCCTGGTTGCCGATGCGCTTTTGAAACTTCTGCCAAATAACGATAGTGTGTTCATTATGGGGCATAAATTCGCTGATATCGATTGCATCGGTGCAGCGGTCGGCCTTTGCAGCCTAATGCGTGCGCGCGGAATTCCTGCCAGTATTGTGCTCGATGAGAAGGCCTGCGTCTGCAAAAACTATATAGAAATGCTGAAAAGCACTGAAGAATATGCCAATTCGTTTATCTCGCCTGCATTTGCGGAGAAGATTTTCGAGGAGGGCAGCCTGCTCTTTATAGTCGATTGTCATTTGGCAAGCTTGGTTGAATGCCCTGAACTTTTGGATAAAAATCCGCAAATAGTCGTTCTTGATCATCACCGCCGCGATGCAGGTTTTATTGAAGATACCGCGCTGGTTTATCATGAGCCATATATCTCATCGGCATCCGAAATGGTTGTTGAAATTTTGCAGTATATCGGCGAAGAAGTGGAACTCATGCGCGAGGAAATCCAATGCCTGTTTGCCGGAATCGTGCTTGATACCAAGAATTTTCAATTCAAGGCCGGCGTTAGAACTTTTGAAGCAGCTGCATATTTAAAGACTCTGGGTGTTGATACAATTGAAATAAAACGCATGTTCCAAGAAGATTTTCGCACTTTCGAACATTTGGCAGAGTGCGTGAATAATAGCGAGATTTATCGCGAGCAAAATATTATTTGTATGGTGGATGCCTCGGCCGGCAAGCTGCAACGCGGTATTGTCGCCGATAATTTAATTGATATCCAAGGGATTGATTCCAGCTTTGTGCTTACCCAAAATGATGATACGGTTGATATTTCCGCCCGTAGCCTTGGTGATATTAATGTGCAGCTGGTGATGGAGAAGCTCGGCGGCGGCGGCCATCTAAATTCCGCCGGATGCCAGTTTAAAGGCACCATGGAAGAAACAATTTTTGTGCTTAAAAATGCCATAGATGAAACAATGGGAATAGAGGAGGAATAAATGAAAGTTATACTTAAGAAAGACATTAAGGGGACCGGCAAAGCCGGAGAAGTGGTGGAGGTTGCTGATGGCTATGCCAGAAACGACCTTTTGCCAAAAGGAGTTGCCATAGAGGCGACAGCCGGAAATCTGAATGTGCTGGCCGGCGAAAAGGCGCATGTGGAGCATGTAGCGAAGATGAAGCTTGATGATGCGAAATACATAGCCGACAGGCTGGAAGACATTATTGTTGAAATCAGCGCAAAAACAGGGGAAAATGGCAAGCTGTTCGGCTCGGTGACCAATAAGGATATCGCCGATGCACTTGCAAAAAAATACAAAATCATCGTTGATAAGCGCACTATTAAGTGCGATAACATCAAGAAATCCGGAGTTTTCACCTTCCCGATAAATCTACATCCGGAAGTGAAAGCGGTGATTAGGATTCAAATTAATTAGAACAATTTTTGTGACGAATGACATATGACAAATGGCAATTTTTTGTCATTTTGTTTGATGAAAGGAAATATTATGGCAACTACAACAAAACCGGCATTAGATATCAAGGCGATTCCCTACTCCCAAGTGGCGGAGGATTCGGTGCTTTCAGCATGCCTGCAAAGCAAAGATGCTATCGGCGCGGCTTTTGAAGCCGGTGTGCGTGCTGATGATTTTTATGTGCCGGCAAATCAGGAAATCTTCACGGCATTAGTAAATCTCTACAATCTTGATAGCCCCTGCGATATAGCGGCGGTTACCAATCAGCTGGAAAAGCAAGGTTCTCTTGAAGAAATTGGCGGGCTGCCGCGCTTGGTGGAGCTCATAGGATTCGTGCAAACCACAGCAGGTGTGCAAAATAATGCGAAAATTGTTATTGAAAAATCTACCCGCCGCAAGATTATCGAGGTGACTGAGAAAATCGCAAATAACGCATATAATAGCGGTGATGATACAGCGCAGATTTTGGATTATGCCGAGCAGGAAATATTCCGCATTGCCGAAGGGCGTAATTTGGGCGATTTTGCTTGGTTGCCTGATATTTTGAAAGATAATCTCGCTAAGCTTCAATTAAAAGAAGAGGAAGAGGAACAGGTAAAGACAGGTTTTTCCAAGTTAGACGACTATCTAAATGGCTTACATAAAGGCAATTTAATTCTT
This sequence comes from Oscillospiraceae bacterium, assembly GCA_009784335.1. Next base: position 603 of record WRBX01000066.1, on the reverse strand, counting down.
ATTGCCGCCCGCCCTGCGATGGGAAAAACTTCGCTTGCAATGAATATTGCTCATCATGTCGCACATAGGCAGGATAAAATGGTGGCTATTTTTAGCCTTGAAATGACTAAAGAAGAGCTTACAAATCGCATTTGGAGCGGCGAAACCGCAGTTGAAGTTTCTAAAATCCAATCCGGCGACATGAGTGACAGAGATTGGGTTCAAATTAAAGATGGCGTGAAAGAGCTGAGAAATGCGCAGCTTTATATTGATGATAGCGGTGGAACCACCGTAACCGAAATGCGCGCTAAATGCCGCCGCCTGAAGAGAAAAGGTGAGCTGGGGCTTGTGGTAATCGACCATTTGCAGCTGATGCAAGGTTCGCGCCGCACTGAGAATCGCCAGCAAGAAGTGGCAGAAATCTCGAGGAATTTGAAGCTTATGGCAAAGGATTTGGAGTGCCCGGTGTTGCTTTTGTCGCAGCTGAATCGTAACCCGGAGGGGCGCACAAACAACCGCCCTGCGCTTTCCGACCTTCGTGAATCCGGCGCAATTGAGCAGGATGCCGATGTTGTGCTGATGCTATATCGCGAGGGCTACTATAAGTCTGATTGCGAAACACCT
>WRBX01000065.1 GCA_009784335.1 Oscillospiraceae bacterium | reverse complement strand
TTGATACTATCGAGAAAATTGAGGTTAGGGGAAATCTTTAACTCCTAATCAGTACTTAGAGCTTTAAGCTCACAGAAAGGTTGGTAAAATCATGAACAAAGCAGATTTAATCGCAAAACTTTCGGCATCAACAGGTACGACAAAAAAGGCTGCAGAAGAATTTGTAGCAGCACTAGCAGACATTATCGTTAAAACAGTTAAGGCTGGCGAAGATGTGAAAATTCCGGGTCTTGGAGCTTTCAAACTAGTTCATCGCGCAGCTCGCACGGGTGTTAACCCACAAACAAAGCAGCCAATGAAAATTGCAGCTAGCAAAGCTCCGGCTTTCCGCGCTTCTGCAACATTCAAAGCAGCTGTTAACTAGGATTCAGGTTTATGAAAGGGTGCGCTCTAAGGGGTGCATCCTTTTTGTTTATTGAAAACCCTAATGAATAATGAAGAATTAATGATGAATAATGAATAATATTCCTTGAGCGATACTATTCATTATTAATTAAGTTTTTTGGAGGGGAATATGAGAGTAGATAAATTTCTCAAAAATAGCAGGCTAATAAAGCGGCGGACGGTGGCCAAAGAGGCGTGCGATGGGGGGAGAGTTTCGATTAACGGGCGCGCGGCTAAGGCGGGCGATGAGGTAAAAATCGGCAGCGTGATTGAGATTAGGTTTGGGGCGAGCACGGTGCGCGCGGAGGTGCGCGATTTGCCCAAGGTTGCGACCAAGGAGAATGCGGGGGAGATGTATAGAGTGATAAATGATGAATGATAAATTATTTTTGTTGACAAAACATATGAAAGTGGGCATAATATGAATATAGGAGTTACAAATGAGGAAAACTAAAATCTACTTGGATACAAGCGCGATTGGATATTTGGATGAGCAAGAAAGCCCTAAAGAAATGGCGCAAATGCAAGCTTTGTGGCGGGATATTAAAATGGGTAAGTATGATGTTTTTATTTCGCAGATTACTTTAAGAGAAATCAACGCTAATAAGAATAAAGAAAAAGTTGAAATCTTAACTAATTATTTAGCTCAAATCATATATGAGTTCATTGAAATGGACGATGAAATACGCAAAATTGCTGATTTGGTGAAGAAGAATGAGTTGTTGATATCTGAAAATGAGAGCAATGATAGGGCTCATATTGGTGCGGCTGTTGTTTATGGTTGTAATTATTTAGTTTCACTAAATTTCAAACACTTGGTTAATGTGAAAACAGTTAAAGGGGTGCGTGCTATTGCTGCTTTGGGTGGTTATGAAAGCATTGATATTGTGCCACCTGTAATGTTATTGTCGGAAGGAGTTGAATGAAATGTTTTTAGATGATTTGAGGGAAATTAGGGCAATCGATGGTGAAAAGACAAAAAATATGACAACTGAGGAAATGCGAGAATATTTTGCCGGGCCGGCGAATGAAATGCAGAAAAAGATTGATGAAAAGAGGAAGAAAAAGCATAGTGCATGAGCGAATCGCCTGAGGGCGATTTTCTTTTGTGAAAAACTTTTGCAAAAAGTTGACAGATTTAGTGAAATGTGATACTGTGTTTTTTGTTAAGGGGGAGAGCCTTTTCGTTTATCCCTCTGACAAATTATAATTAGGGGGAATTTTTTATGTCTAAAATTACTTACAGTTTGGCGGAATATTTAGAAAGGGAGCAAATTCGTAATGGGTTAGGTGAAGGCTCTGCTATTAAAAAGCTATTGGCATCGAATGATTTTTCTTTTTTTAGAAGGCCTGCTAAAGATGTTATTGACGAAATCATGAGTAAAATTTCGTTGCGAGAAAAAATTTATGAAGACCAAACTGTTCATGTGGAATGTAGATGGGACTATTATAATAATAGGCAGCGAAGTGAAACATTCAGTCAAAAATATAGCCCAGCTCCATTTAAAAATCAGGAAAAACTAGCCAAGAATTATGAGATAATTAGTGATATCGCTAATTGTGATTCTGCAGATTACTATCATTTAGAAAAATTGCTTTCACTAGTTAAAAAGCAAAAGGCTTATGTGGAATGGGAGGAGTGGAATGACGGTCGTGGTTGTAATAAAGTGCATTATAATGAGAGTCTAGTAGAAAACCCATTTCAAAAAAAGGCATTTATGGAATTGCAAGGAAGGCTAGAACAAAGAGTTAACCAAAGTATAGTGCCTGCTAGGCGCTTATCATGCGATGAGTTTTCTGCAATTCGTGAAGTTTTAAGTGAAAGTGGAAAACAAAAATTCTTTTCTACTGCATTTAATGGTAAAAAAATATTAGATAATTTTGATGATATTTGGTATTTTGCAGATGAAAAGGTACTTTGGGATAATATTGATCTTTATACCAAGGGAAAAAAGGAAGCGCTAAAGGGATTGGTGGCAAAGGCTAAGGCAGATAATGTGCCTGTAATGATGAAGGGTAAAGGATTTGACAAAGAAGTAGCAGAATTACTACTTCGAAACTTCTATTGTGAAGAGCATTTTCCTGCATTGGAGAAATATATTGAAGAGCAAGAAGAGAAAATTACTAAAAATACATCTGCACGGAAGGTTTTAGCAGATAAGACTAAATCGAAGAAACAAGTGAAGAATTTGGAGAAGAATATTAAGACTATTATTGGGAAATAATTGAGATTAATGTTAGTGAGGGTGTGCAGAGATGTGCATCCTTTTTTTTATAAGGTTCACCTCTCGCTCCTGAAATATTCAATTGGAAAAGGTTTATTTCAGTCGCTCGATGCGAAAGTTCGCTGGTTGCTTCGGCACTTGCCTCGCAACAAAATAATTTGTGCGCTGCGCTTAAAATTATTTTAGCTCACTTTTGTAACACAATTGTTAGGAAAAAAGGGTTGATTTGTAACATTTCTAAGTTTACTATAGAGATAGAGTGAAAATAGGCTCATTTTTAGATTCCGGCTCAAGGCCGGAATGACATGGAAGGAATGATTGCATATGAACATTAAGGAAATTTTGGCGAATGCTAATAATTATGCCAATAACATGGGGCATAATTCGATTGGCACGGCGCATTTACTGCTGGCGGTGATGACTGCCAACGGTGTGGCGGCTAATATTATGACAGAGCAGGGGGTGACTCCTGAGAAAGTCATCGAGAAAATTGATAAACTGGTGGGCATTCAGCCGCCGGCGAAGAATATTGATACCCCGCTGACGATGTCGCCCCGGGCCAAGCATGCTATGAATGAGGCGGCGAATTTTGCCAAGCGCGGAAAGGCGCCCAAGGTGGGCACGCATCATTTGTTGCTTGCGCTGATTTGTGATTCATCTTCGCTTGCCACCGAGATTTGCGTGCAATTTGGGCTTGATATAAAGCAGATGTGCGAGGATATTTTGGATTTTTGCAATACTCAGGCGGCGCAGGCAAAGGCTGATTCGCAGACACCTTTCCTCGACCAATTCTCAAACGATATTTCTGCGCGTGCTCGGCGCGGTGAGCTGGATAAAATCACAGCACGCGAGGATGAGATTATGCAAATTGCGCATACTCTTCGGCGCAGGACAAAAAATAATCCGTGCCTTGTCGGCGAGCCCGGTGTGGGAAAATCGGCGATTGTTGCAGGGTTTGCACAAAAGTGCGTCGACGGCGATGTGCCGCCGGAGCTGGTTGATGTGCGCGTGGTGGAAATCGATATTGCTTCGATGGTGGCGGGCACGAAATACCGCGGTGAATTTGAGGAGCGGGTGAAAAAGTGCCTGGAAGAGGCGACGGGCGATCCGAGTATTGTGTTATTTATTGATGAAATACATATGTTGACCGGTGCGGGGGCGAGCGGCGATTCCACTTCGGCGGCAAATATTCTAAAGCCTGCGATGGCGCGCGGTGAGATTAAGCTGATTGGCGCGACCACATTTGAGGAATATCGCAAGTATATCGAGAAAGATGCGGCGCTGGCGCGGCGTTTTCAGCCGATTCAGGTGAACGAGCCCTCGGTGCAGGAGACGATTGATATGATGTTGGGCGTGCGCGAGCGGTTTGAGGATCATCATAGCGTGAAGATTCCGACGGCGACGATTGAGACGGCTGCGAACTTGGCTGAGAAATATATTAATGAAGGGTTTTTGCCCGATAAGGCCATTGACCTTTTAGATCTTGCGTGCACAAATCGTTCGTTTAACGGCGTGGGTATGCATAAAATGATTGCTGAAATTAAGCGACACGAGCAGGATTTGGAGAAAGCGATTTCCAATAAGCAATTCGAAAAAGCTGAGAAAATTAATCGCGAGCTTGCCAAGCTACGCTCGCATGAGGGGCTGGAGGCCAGCACGGCAAAGCTTGATAAAGTGCTGCCGAGCGATGTGATTGCGGTGGTGGCGAGCAAGATTAATGTTGAGGTGAAGGATATTTCGCTTGAGAACGATGGCGATGCCAAGGCGCTACTGGGGCTTGAAAATGAGTTAAAGAAGAAGATAATCGGGCAGGATGATGCGATAAACAAGATTGCGTCGGCGGTGCGGCGCGGGCGCGCGGGGCTGCGGAATCCAAATCGGCCGGTTGGTTCGTTCTTGTTTGTTGGCGCCAGCGGCGTGGGCAAGACGGCTCTTGCAAAGGAGCTTGCGGGAATTCTATATCCGCGAAAAGAAGGCATTTTAAGGGTTGACATGAGCGAGCTGATGGAGCAGAGCTCGGTGGCGAAGCTGCTGGGCAGCGCGCCGGGATATGTTGGCTATAATGATGCCAATCGCCTGACCGAACACATACGAAAAAACCCGCATTGTGTGGTAGTTTTTGACGAGATTGAGAAGGCGCATAGGGATGTACTCAATATTTTGCTGCAAATTTTGGAAGAGGGCGTGGTGACCGATGGCAGCGGGCGGCAGATTAAGTTTAACAACACGATTATTGTGATGACCAGCAATATCGGCGGTGAGCTGGTGAATACGCAGAGCAAGTCGCTGGGGTTTGCGGAAGGGGCGACGGATAGCGCTCCGCCGCCGATTTCGGG
>WRBX01000064.1 GCA_009784335.1 Oscillospiraceae bacterium | reverse complement strand
CGGAGGCACAATATTCGGGAAGCTTTGCGCATTCAGCGGGTCGGTTCCTGCCGCGATTTCCACATCATCATTCCATCCATCGCCATCAGTATCGGCCGCTTTTGGATTTAGCACTCGCCCTTCGGTAAGCGGATAGCCCTTTAACTTCCACCAATCGAATTTTGCTCTATCAGTCATTCCGCTGCCTGTGTGCGAAATCTGCGTTGCCGAAATTGCGGAAAGCGGGTTGAACTCCCAGAAAACTTTCCAACCATCATAGATTCCGTCATCCGCGGTAGACGCCACAAGCGGATTTAGAATATTAGCTTTTGTTAGCGAAGTGCCTTTTTCTTTCCACCATGTGAATTTTGCAAGCGGCGACATCATGCCATTAGCAGCCGTTGCCGTGCCATTCGAGCAAGAGTGCGTTGGATTGAACGCCAGCGAAGTTATATCGAAATCATCGCTTGCAAGCTTGCTATCGGTTATTGCAAAATCTTCATCCTGCGCAAGGCCGCTAACGAGAATCTTCCAGCCATCTGTGTAGCTATCATCAGCTGTGCTTGGTTTAACAGGGTTAATCGCAAGGCCCCTTAGCCATAGAATGTGATTTTGCTTTAGCGTTAGCCCTGAATCATCTAGGTTTTGGGTATTATAGCTGTTCAAGCCCGCAATCGTCGGATTAAACTTAGCATTGTGAGCATTAAATCGTGCAGTTGTATCATAATTTTCTCTTAGCCCGAAGAAATATTCATAATAATCATCGTATCCATCGCCGTCGGTATCAGCATTGCATGGATTAGTTCCCTTAAATTGCGACATATTAGCCGGCACCGTGTTGGAAACACCGTAAACCTTTTTCAACGGGAAGTGATGCCCATCCAGCTCCGGATTGCAATTGTATCCGTATTTTGCCGCATATTCAATCGCAAATTCTACATCTGCAAAAGTGAACAGGAATTCTACGAAGTTTGGAATGCCATCGTTATCCTCATCGCCATATTGCGATAGGAATTCGTCATCGTTCACTTCAAATTCCCACCAGTCAGGCATGCCGTTGCCGTTTTTATCCGAAGCACTAACAGGCCCCGGAACATTGCACCGGTAATTAAAATCTTGCTCATTCGAGCTATTCAAAATCTTTAAATTATCAAGCAAATAATCTCCGGTAGTTCCTTCCGTTCTTGTAACTGTGAATTCTACTTTATATGTGTCTACTAATGAAGATGGTATAATTTTCACATCATCGAGTTCACTTAGCGGCACCGGCGGCGGATTCCAACTTGTTTGCCCTATAGGATAATTGGCATCTAGATATGTGTAGAAATCTGCCGATACTGCATATGGATTGATTGTTACGCCAAATATGTTATAATCTGTAAACACTATATTCGGGTTTGAGCTAATTGCACGAACGGTTACAAGCGTTCTATCAATTTCGCCGTTATACATTTTCACATCTTTTTGCTCATAGCGAGAATAATTGCTCTCACCTGAGCCTATGGGGATGAAGAAACCTTGTTTTTGTGCTTCTCCCAGTTCAGCAACCACAACCTCTGCTTGATTATATGCTGCTTGTGCACTAGCAATTGCAGCCGATGTTGCCGGCGGATTTGTTTGCGCCAGCAATCCTTCCAAAATTGCAAATTTTGCTTGTAAATCAGCTATTGCATTATTTAGCAAAGTGGTAAAGTTATCTTGAACTTCCTTATCCCAAATTGCTTTTTGATAAGTGATTTGTGGAGCAGGTTGAATGCCATCGAATGCACTTGTGTCAAACGACAGTGCTGTGTCAATTGTATAATTTGCATTTTTATAAACAGGGAAATCAACATCATAATCTGCATTTTTCCAAGTGCTGTATTGCGGCACTCCCATAACCCTTCTCATCCATGTTCCGGCAATCTCCAATGGTGCAACTGTGAATGAATATTTGGCTCCTTCGGGAAGAATTGTTAGATAATCCGACCAAGGATTAGTAAATATACTTCCGCCGCCGATTTCACCCTCTAATTCATCGCCGACATTCTTAACAGTTCCAACTTTTTTGCGCTCGAAAAGTTGATTATCGTCGGCCGCGATCGGATACCATCTTCCGTTTGTTATGTCACTATGCTTAAATTTCGGTAATGTTTTATATAAAGTGCAATCTTGATCTTTACCATTGTAGTCTAACTTGTCAGCATAAGTATCGACGGCATTTAGATTAGTATAAGTTACTTCCTCATTGTCTTTTACAAGTTGAATGCTGCCTTTGCCAACAACCACTTCAAATGTTGTGAAGCCCAAACTTCTTGGCTTTTCGAGAGCTTCATATTCTCCGTTATAAGGGAAAGGCTGCCCCACATTCCAAAATTGTTCCGGAATATTTGTGAAAACTTCTACGCGAAGCTTATATGTTCCCGGCTTTTCGAAATAAAGCTGAGAAGTTAGTGTGTCTTTATCCAGCACTATAGTATGTGCATCTTTGCTCGGCACTTCGCTGCTGGGCGGAGTTGTTGGCCCCGGGGTTGTCCACGGATTTTGTGTGGGGTTGGCATTGGCTTCCAGCTTCATTGTTTGTGCGGTGTTTTGGTCAACCATTGCCGCTACATCTCCCGGACCGCCGACAATCTTGTATGCAAGATGCGTGAGCGTGCCGGCCGACATAGCATTAGTAGCGATTTCCAAAGTTAGAGACGAGCCCCATTTAACACCCTCAAATTTCTGGCCTACTTTTCCGATTTCTAAAGTTCCGTAAATATTATCATCAATTTCTTTAGTATCGGGCACTTCACCGGGTTCAACTTCGGGCAGAACTCTTAACTTTGTTCCAACCATTTGCCATTCTTTATCTTTCCATGTGGAGCCTGATTGCTTTTTAACAAGTTCTCCTGTTATCAATGGGCCATTATCATTTAATGAGTTATTGACACCAAGCATATCGGATGTGATTTCTATTTCTTTTACGCCTACGATTCTATTACTAACAAATTTTCCGTTTGCATCATTCCAGCTATTACCGTTCGTTTTGGCAATCAGCCATAGATATGGATACACAACCCATCTAAACTCAGGAGTATCAACTAATGCTTTTACATCATCCCAGTGGCCGTAATTAGTTGCTACATTGCCACTCGGTGTGGGTTGAACTCCTGCCTCATTTGTTGGCAAAGGAGAGGGTGCCACATTATGCCCTTTCGACCAAACGCTCCACGATTCTTTAGATGCTGCAACTCCTGATCTTTTTATAGCTTCCCAAATTCTCTCGCCTGCGAATTTGCCGCTACGAGTGCTATTATATCCATAAATAGCATTTCTATATCCGTTTCTCCATTCTATGGCGTTCCCAGTATAAATTGTGCCCATATTGTCATCCACAACCTCAGGGCTATTCTTGCTAGGTTTTTCTCCTGCCGCATAACCATCATTGCCATCTACATCTGCTTCATAAACCTTTACCTCATTAACAGGCCATCCCCCACGGTAATGAGACATAGTGAAAAACATCTCATTAAATTCTATAAAATCATCGGCTGTCATGCCGAACCATTCGTGAACTTTTTTTGTTCCTCTTCCCGGAATTTCAATTTTGAGTTGGTCAACGGATTTTGCATTTGAGCCGGTATATTGCAAATCCCCTGCATTACGAGCAGTATCCAACCACCATGCTGATGTAGGAAGCCTCATATATGAACCCATCATCGCGTAACGATAACGCCCAACATCTGTAGTGCCGGATGCACCGAAGAGGTTATAATCACGCATGCCATATGTAAGCGCAACTGTGTCGCCAACATTTGCCGAGTAAACTGCGCTATATGGCATTATTTTGCCATCCTTAATCATAAAAATCGGCGCTTGGTCATTTTCCAACGCTTTTTCCAGCACTTCTAGCCCTGCGCAACCGTTGTATCCGCTTGATGTCCATTGCGATGCTTCCACATAAAGCGGCGGGCACACGGATAGCGCCATTGCGAAAACAATGATGTAACTTATCATTGATTTCCACAGGTAGCCCTTCTTTTGGTTTGAGTTTTTCATTTTAAATTCCTCCTCTGCCTTTCGGCATTTTTAAAAATTGAGAATAACTTTTTTTATGACCTAATTTCACTATATAACCATTATGCCAAAAGAAATGTTACAAATCAACTACTTTTTACTAACAATTTCCTAACAATTGTGTTACAAAACTGTTACAAAGTTAGAAAGCGGCGATTAATTGGGGGAAAACCTCCCCTGTTAAGGGGATGTGGCCGCCGTAGGCGGTCGGAGGGGTTCGGTTTAAAATCCCTTAAAAGCGAACCCCTCCGCCTCGTTTCACTCGGCACCTCCCCTTAACAGGGGAGGTTTTTGTGCATTAAACCCTTCCTATAAAAAGAACATTAGAGCAATCTTTTTGCTTTGTCAATAGCAAAATCGGCAGTTATGTTAAGTTTTTGTAAAGTTGCATGTGCAAATTTTTGACAAAAGTTTTCTATTTATATTTAATTAGCACACAGGTTGCCTAACGGCAACACACAGATTAAACAGATTAGCACAGATATTTTTAACGCGAATGCGTTAAAAACATCCGTGTGAATCCGTCATCGCCGTAGGCGATTCGTGTATTCGCGAAGCGAATCTGTGTGCTAAAAAAAGGAGCATTTCAATGACACTTGCAAATAAAATAACAATTTTCCGCATAGTTTTAATTATCGCGTTTATGGTGGGTTTTGCTATGCCCGGCTTGGCGTGGGCATGGGCATCGCTGCTGATTTTTGCCTTAGCGTGCGCCAGCGATTATGTTGATGGTTATATCGCGCGCAATTTCAATCAAGTCACAACTTTCGGCAAATTTATGGATCCTTTGGCCGATAAACTGCTGGTTATTGCCGCGCTGGTTTGCTTTGTGGGCGCCGGCATTATTCCTGCGTGGATTGCGGTTGTGATTATTTGCCGCGACATGTTGGTTGATATGATGCGCACGATTGCGGTGTCTTCCGGCAAGGTTGTGGCGGCGAATTGGTGGGGAAAGTGGAAGACGGCGTTTCAAATGTTCGCCATTATTTCGTTTTTGCTGGAGCGGGTGG
>WRBX01000063.1 GCA_009784335.1 Oscillospiraceae bacterium | reverse complement strand
TAATCGCCCATTGCTTTTTATCGATAAAGCCGATGACAATGTCGCGTTTGCTCGATGCCCATCGTGTGATTAGCGAATTATTGACCGGCTTGGTTTTAAAGGCGCAGACTATATCATTAATATGGCGGAGCTTCAAGCGGAACTTTCCGTTATAAAATAGCCAGTTTTGCGTGAGCACCACATACTTAAACCTGCGCACATCGCCGCTTTCAATCTCGTTATTGAACTGATGGAAATTTTCGAGCTCACCGCCTTCACGCGCGAATGCCTTAAAGGTAGGGTGCTTTTGAGGATCTCGCTTGAAATGCCTGCTGCGAATCCAAATCCAGAGGGCATAGGCGAGGATGATGCTAATTAATATGGTAAAGAATAAATCAAAACTTGGCTCTTCAATAACTTCGAACATTTTGTTTTGCACAAACCAATCAGTATTATTTTCATCTAAAAACTCATGATTTTCGAGCAGACTGCTTTTTATTTCAGCTAGCATTTCTTCCGGCAAGTCGATAAGACGGCCATAAAAATAGTTGTTAATTGGTTCTCTTCCTGACTCAAAAACCGGTATAATCTCACCGCTTTCAAGTGGATAAAATTTAATTATGCCATTTTCCCCAACTAAATTTGCTTTAAATTCAGTAGGCTTGCCATAATAAAATCTATATTGATTCGAGTTAAACAAGGATGCAATGCTATCCTCTTCTTCTTGCAGAATTTTAAGTTCAGGATAGTTTTCTATTTTGAATGAAGCTCTAGTTGCTTGGCCCAACAACAAAAATATGCTAAAAAGAATAACAAAAAAGGTAATCCATTGCTTACGGCGCGATGTTTTTTTGATTTTTTTTGAGAGAAATGTTTTGTTGATATCGAAAGCCATTTTGCGCTCCTTTCGGTCGCTGTGGACACCACCCCGCCGACTTCGTCGGCACCCCTCCGGCGGAGGGGAATTAGGTGGTCACAAGTTTCATTGTTTCTTTTGCTATGGCGAGCTCTTCGTTGGTTGGGATAACGAAAATGCGAGCTTTTGAGACTTCGTCGGTTATTTCAACTTCCTTGCCGATAATCTTATTTTTTTCTGCATCAAACTTAATCCCAAGCCAATCGAGATTTTCAAGGATTCGTCTGCGCGTTTCATCTTGCCACTCGCCCACACCGCCGGCGAACACGATTGCATCCGCGCCATTCATTGCGGCGAGGTATGCTCCGATATATTTTTTCACATGATAGGCGAACATTTCGAGCGCGAGAAGCGCCTTGATATCGCCTTTTTCATTAGCGGCTTCCAAATCACGAAAATCGCTCATGCCCTCGGAAATCGCAATCAGACCGGATTCTTTATTAAGCATTTCGCCGATTTCATCAGCGGTCATTCCGGTTTTATCAACCAAATATGGAATAATCGCGGGGTCGATATCGCCGCTTCTGGTGCCCATCATAACGCCGGCGAGCGGAGTGAAACCCATAGAAGTATCGATAGATTTGCCATTTTTCACGGCCGCAATCGATGAACCGTTGCCAAGATGGCAGGTGATAACGCTGGTTTCTTCGACCGGCTTGCCGAGCATTTTTGCCACTCGCTCGGCCAAAAATTTATGCGAAGTGCCATGCATGCCGAATTTGCGCACCTTATATTTTTTGTACATATCCCAGGGAAGCGCATACATATAGGCTTTTTTCGGCATGGTTTGATGGAATGCAGTATCGAAAACTGCAACTTGCGGCGCATCGGGCAACAGTTCGCAAACCGCTTTAATCCCTTGAATATTCGGCGGGTTATGAAGCGGTGCAATATCGATGCACTCGCTCACTTTTTCAATCACTTCATTATTAAGCAGCGTGGATTCGGCGAAATATTCGCCACCATGCACAACCCGATGCCCAACAGCATCGATTTTATATTCGGTGGTTTCACAAAGCACCTGATTTAGCGCCTCGCCATGATTTTTAGGCCCCTCATCGGTGCCTATTCTTTGGATATAGCCTTTAACCAAAACTTCCTCGCCGGGCATCGCAATAAGCTGATATTTCAGCGAGGAACTTCCTGCGTTTAATACTAAGATGTTCATGTTGTTGGTTTCTTCCTTTCATTACTTTTATTAAGAGCATTTAGTATGTAGCATTTAGCATTTAGATTCCCTTTTGATGCCAAAATGCTAGATGCTAAGCTCTAAATGCTATTTTGTGCTTGCACGGCGGTTATTGCGGCAACTCCGACTATATCTTCAACCGAGCAACCTCTTGATAAATCATTAACTGGATTCGACAGGCCTTGGAGAATGGGGCCGAGGGCGAGGCAGTTGCCAAATCTTTCGGCGATTTTGTAGCCAATATTTCCGGATTGCAAGTCGGGGAAAATCAGCACATTTGCGCTGCCTTGAATTTTGCTATCGGGTGATTTAATGTTGCTAACTTCGGGGATAATCGCAGCATCAAGCTGAAGCTCGCCATCAATAATAAGGCTTGGTTCTTTTTGAATTGCCAAAGAGCGAGCGGTGCGAACTTTTTCCACTGAATCACCCTTGCCGCTGCCGAAAGTTGAATAAGATAGCATGGCGATTTTGGCTTCCGCGCCGAAGAATTGCTTATATGTTCTGGCGCTATCAATAGCGATTTCAGCCAGTTGCTCAGCGGTGGGATTGGGGTTTAGCGCGCAATCGGCGAAGATAAATGCACCATTATTACCAAGCTCGGCATTGGGCGACAAAACAAAAAAAAGCGCTGAGACTAGGCCGGAGCCGGTCTTGAGAATTTGAAGCGCAGGGCGGAGAACATCGCCGGTGCAGTGGCAAGCGCCCGCGACCATTCCATCGGCATCGCCCGTTTTAACCATCATAGTGCCATAATAAAGCGGGTTTTCGATTAGGCTCCTCGCCTCATCAAGCGACAAGCCTTTATGCTGGCGATTTTTAAATAATTCTTGCGCATATTCCTCTTTCTTAGGCAGATTATCGCCAAGCACAATAACCTTGGCAAACCCCTGCCGTTCGATTTCCAGAGAGGCCTGAGCCACCCGCGCATCGCTGCCTTCGGGCAACACAATAGTTTTAATATCGCGCTTTGCACGCGATATTATATCATTCAAAAATGCGTTCATTTATTCTTCCTCTTCATCCAAAATAATCTCTAATTCTTCATCCTTCTTGGCAAGCTTTTCCTTAGCAAAATTCTTGGCCTTTGTGCCGATTTCATTGGCCTTTTTGATAATATCCGAGCCGCTTAAATCCTTCATATAATCAAGAAAAACCTCACGCTTTTCATTGGTGATTTCCTTGATTTCCTCTTTGAGCTGCGCAATTTTCTCGGTCGCCTTTTTCACGAGTTCCTTGCGTTTTTCCTCATCAATTTCTTTGATAACATCCCTCTTGAGCTTGGCGGTGATTTTATTGATTTGCGCCTGCTTTTCTTCCACCAAAACCTGAAAATGCTCCTTTTTATCGGCAAACCAATCCTTCGCCTTTTCTTTCACTTCGCGGTCGTCATCAAGATTATCCAGCACATTTTCCTCGAAATCTTCCTTAATTTTGCGCGCGGCAGATGCAAGCAGCACTCCCGCTACTATCCCCGTTGCCAGCCACAACCCTCTTTTTTTCTTACCCATGATAAAATCCTCCTTTAATTTATTACATCTTACTCTGATATGATAATTTATGTCAAGAGTTGACAATTCTTTTTGCTATTAATATATTCAATAATGTTACTTAACATAGGAGGAATTTACATGGGAATGAGCAAAAAGAAGATGGCCGTGGCAAAGCTGATGATTGCAGTGTTGATTATCGGCGGAATTTTGTGGACAGTTTTTAGCGGCCTAACTATCGGCAATTGGAGCTTTCCGAGGGCACTCGATGAGGAGCGCGGAATTCGCCAAGGGCTAGATTTAACAGGCGGCTCGGTTATTGTGTTCGAGGCGCAGGTTGAGGGGGTGCCATCGAGCGAGGAAATGAACTCGGCGATTGGCAAGATTCGCGCGCGGCTTTCGTCGCTTGGATACACCGAGGCAACAGTGACCAAGCAGGGCGATCGGCGCATAAGGGTGGAAATCCCGAGTGTTTCGAATCCCGAAGAGGCCGAGGCAATGCTGGGCACGACGGGCAAAATCCGATTTGTTGATTATCAAGAGAATGTGTTGATGGATGGCACCGACGAATTTATTAAGAAGGCTGAATATGCGTTTAGCCGCATTGATGAATATTCCGGTGCGCAGCCGCATGTGAAGCTATCGTTCACTGATGCCGGCCAGAAGGCATTTAAAGAAGCGACCGAGAAGGTTATGACTTATGATGCTGATAGCCGCGTGCTGTTTATCATGCTGGACGACACGGTTATCTCATATCCTACCGTGAATAAAGTGATTGATGATAACGCGGCGATTATCACTTATGGCAATGATGCTGATAGGAAAATGGTGCAGGAGCAGGCTGATATTATCAATTCAGGGCGGCTGCCATTTGAGCTTAAATCGGTTGAATCGCAAAGCATTGGGGCGACATTAGGCGAGAAGGCGCTTTCTTCTTCTTTGATGGCGGGCCTCATCGGCGTGATATTGATTCTGCTGATTATGCTGCTGATTTATCGCTTGCCGGGGCTTATGGCGTGCATCGCGCTGCTGGCTTATATCGGCATTGCACTGTTAGTTTTCACTATTTTGAGAGTGAATCTATCGCTGCCGGGAATTGCGGGAATTATCCTCTCGATTGGTATGGCGATTGATGCCAACATAATTATCTTCGAGCGGGTGCGCGAAGAGCTGGCGCTGGGCAAGAGTGTTTCCTCGGCCGTTAACGCCGGCTTCAAAAATGCGTTTTCGGCGATCTTTGATAGTAATGTGACGACGCTTTTTGCAGTGCTGGCGCTTTACTGGAAGGGCACGGGCCCAATCCAAGGTTTCGCGGTGACGCTGGGGCTTGGTGTGGTGATTTCGATGCTAACAGCGATTACTCTAACCAGGTTCCTGCTTAATCTGATGATTAGGCTGGAGATTAAAAATCCGAAGTGGTATGGGCTCAAGGCGCTTAAGGAGGTTAAAAATGTTTAATTTTGTTGCTAATAAAAAATGGTTTTT
>WRBX01000062.1 GCA_009784335.1 Oscillospiraceae bacterium | reverse complement strand
GAAGGATATTGAAAAGCAGCGCGAAACACAGCGCAAGGATAGAAAGAAGAGCGGCGTGCAATCTGTGGCGCTGCTTGGCTACACCAATGCCGGCAAATCGACCATTATGAATGCGCTGACGGGAGCGGAAGTTTTCGCTGAGGATATGCTTTTTGCCACGCTGGATCCCACTGCGAGAAAGCGAGAAATGCCCAGCGGTGCCGAGGTGGTTTTTGTTGATACTGTGGGGTTTGTGCGCAAATTGCCGCATCATTTAATTCGCGCATTTTCGTCTACGCTCGAAGAGAGCATGATTTGCGATGTGCTGCTGCATGTGGTGGATTATTCGAGCGAGGAGCGGGAAATAGAGGAAGAGATTGTAGAGAGATTGTTGGAAAAGCTGAATAAGGCGGGCAAGCCGGTGATCAAAGTCTACAATAAAATCGACAAGGTGGAGGGCGAGCCTGTAGGGGCGACCGTCCTCGGTCGCCCGCGGGCGATGGGGACCATCGCCCCTACAAATGGTGGGGAAGTATTCATATCAGCAAAAGAAGGACAAGGGCTCGATATATTGCTCGAGGCAATCGAGAATGCGTTGCCTGAGAAGCGGCTGATTGTGGAGATTTGCGTGCCGTATGATAAGGGCGCGGCGGTGGCCAAGCTGCATGAGGTGGCGGCTGTGCAGGAGGAGGAATATGAGGCGGGGGGGACAAGAATGTTGGTATCTATTTCGCAGAAAGACTATGATAAGGTGAGAGAAATGATAAACCTTAAAGAATAATTAATAATGAATAAAGAATAATTAATAATGGTTGTGGGAAATCGCTTGGCGATTTCCTATTTTTTTAGCAAGAGGGTGGGGCGTGCTTCGGAGAAATTGCTTCAATGCTAAATAATTGACATTTTAGTTAGGTTGTGCTAGTATCATTTATGAAATGGGGAGAGCATGTTTAAGCGAGTAAGAGCATTAATTAATAAACATAGATTCAAGTTTATTCGGCGAAATGTTCGCTCTATTAGGCGATTTAAGAAATTGCCGAGGCCGGTTAAGATTGCCGGCGAGGTGGCTTTCGGCGTTTTAGCTTTGGGCATTGGAGTTGTAATAACAATAGTGCCGGGGCTGGGTTTTGCCTTGGTTGGCGTAGGCGGGATTGGCGCATGGGCTTTCCGCCGAGTGAAGAAACTTCGCAAGATGAGAGCAATAAAGTGTGAAAAAGAGAAGCCGTGCGCGCCTTGTCAGAAGCAAGCTAGGCAGAAGGTAATGGAGAAGCTTGCGATGGCAAGAAGCCAAAAGTGCCTTTATGAGCATAGGATTAGAAATAGATATCTTGATTATATTAAGGCAAAATAAAGGGGATAAAAATGGAGATAGTGCTAAAAAATGTCAGCAAACGGTTCGACGGCAAGGCGGCAGTGGATGATGTGATTCTTTCCATCAAAAGCGGTGAGAAAATTTGCCTGCTGGGGCCGTCGGGCTCGGGCAAGACGACGACGATTCGCCTGCTCATCGGTGCCATATCAGCCGACAGCGGAGAGATTACAATCGGCGATGTGAAGGTGCCGAACTTTACACTGCTTAGCAAAATTGGATTTATGCCGCAAAATGATGCGCTGTATGACGATCTTTCGGGAGAGGATAATCTGCGATTTTTTGCTGAAAGCTATGGCATGAAAAAGAACGAAATCGAAGAGAGAATAAATGAGTGTGTAGCGTTGGTTGATTTGGGCGAACATCGCAAGAAACGGGTGGGCAACTATTCCGGTGGGATGAAAAAGCGGCTGTCGCTGGCGGTTGCGCTAATTCATCAGCCCGATGTGTTGCTGCTCGACGAGCCGACGGTGGGGATTGACCCTGTGCTACGCCGCGAGATTTGGAATGAGCTGCATAGCCTCTCCAAGCAGGGAAAGACGATTTTGGTTTCCACACATGTCCTTGATGAAGTCGCTGAGTGCGATAAAGCTGCACTGCTTTACAACGGTCGGCTGATTGAGTTTGATAAAACGAAGAAACTGATGACCAAAACCGGCGGCAAAATTGAGGAATTATTTTTTGCGGCTGATACAAAAGGGGGAGAGAGCAAATGATAGCTTTGATGAAGCGAGTAATTCGCCAGATTAGCGGGGATAAACGCACGGTTGCGATGATTATTGTGGCGCCGCTCTTAATTCTGTCGCTGGTATATTTGCTGCTTGGCGGCACCAATTACACCCCCAAAATAGCCATGGATGAGTGGATGCTACCGCAGGCGATGCGGGAGTCATTCGAGGAACAAGATATCGAGATTGTGGATATTTCAATTATGCCGGATTTTGATGCCCGGGGGTATCTTCTTGAAAATAAGGATATTGATGCGGTATTTTCATTCTTCCCTGTAATAGGTGAAA
Organism: Oscillospiraceae bacterium; assembly: GCA_009784335.1. The sequence goes on along the minus strand of WRBX01000062.1, from coordinate 2,732 downwards.
TCAAAATAACGCTATATGAAGCCGGCAATAAAGGCGGCGAGGCAATAAAAGCTATTCAATCTGCCATGGCTCGGATGAATCCGTCCGGCAATGTGCGAACCGAATTTGTGATTGGCGACCCTGATGAATCGCTGTTTGATGCGTTGGGATATGTGTTTTTAGGCGTTATTTCCTTCTTTCTGATATTTATCATATCGGGCATGGCGTTGGTGCGCGAGCGCTCGGCGGGCACGCTGGAGCGCATGATGATGACACCTCTCCGGCGCGGCGGCGTGGTGGCGGGCTACACCTTGGGCTATGGGCTTTTTGCCGCAATTCAAGCGGTGATTTTGGTAGTGTTCACCATATATGCGCTGGGAATTCATTGCAACGGTAACATCGGCTGGGTGCTGCTTATTATGCTGATGCTGGCCGTTTGCGCTGTGCTTTTCGGCGAGTTAATCTCGATTTTCGCCAACACCGAGTTTCAAGTGGTGCAATTTATTCCTATCGCGATTATCCCGCAGATTTTCTTCTCAGGGCTGATTCCGCTTGAAACTATGCCGTATCATTTGGGCAATCTCAGCTATATCATGCCGATTTTCTATGGCTGCTCGGGAATCCGTGAGGTTATGCGCGCGGCAAGCGGATTTAGCGTTATCTGGCCATACCTTGCGGCACTTGCAGGATATATCGTGGTGCTTTTCATTTTGAACACATTAGCATTGAAAAAATATCGGAAACTATAAGAGCATTTAGTTTTTAGCATATAGCATTTAGATTAAGCAATTTCTTCGAAGAACTACTTTCAAACTAAATGCTAAATACTAGACGCTAAATGCTAGTTGCCGGAGGCAATCATGACAACCAACAAACGAATAATCGTGGTGCTATGCTTTATTTCTATGCTATTTTTGGCGCTGCTCGGGTGGCTCACTTATTTTGTGTTGGTGCGCGGTGATGCAACGGCGGCAAACCCATATAATAGAAGAAACATTGCCGAGGAAGAAAGCGTGCTGCGCGGCGCGATTTATGATAGGGCAGGCGTGGTGTTGGCCAAAAGCTCGGTGGATTCAAAGGGCAAGCAGACGAGGCGATATAGTTATAACAATCTATATTCGGGAGTAATCGGCTATAATTCGCCGATTTATGGCAAGAGCGGTTTAGAGAAAAGCTATAATAATGAGCTGCTCGGGCGAGGGAATATACTGGGAATTCAGGCAAAAGAGGGGCATTCTCTGCATCTAACCATTGACCATGATTTGCAGCAACTGGCAAGCAATCAGCTGGGCAATCGCAAGGGCGCGGTGGTAGCGGTTAATCCGCAAAACGGTGATATTTTAGCGCTTGCAGGCTATCCTAATTTTAATCCGAATGAAGAGCAACTGGTAAAAAACTGGAAAGCGCTGGCCGATGATGAGAATAGCCCGTTTGTGAATAGGGCGGTAAATGGGCTTTATGAGCCGGGTTCGACATTTAAGATTATTACAGCGGCTGCGCTACTAGTTGACAGTCGGCAGTTGACAGTTGGCAGTATGCTTGATGAGGGGAGCATTACTATTGATGGCAAGGTTTTCCGCAATTTCAGGAATACCAAGCATGGCGAGGTTGATTTGAAGAAGGCGTTTGCGGTGTCGTCCAATGTGGCGTTTTGCCTGTGGGGCAGCGAGCTTGGGGGCTCGGCGCTTCGGGGTGTGGCGACTAATTTCGGATTCGAGAGCAATATTGATATCGGCATTCCTGTGACTAATTCGCGTTTTCCTAATGAGAGCTTGAAAAAAGCAGATGCCGCGGCGGCCGCCATGGGGCAATGGAAGCTCTTGGCGACGCCTATTCAGATGGCGAAAATCGCGGCAGTGATTGCAAACGGCGGCAGCGATGTGCCGCTTCATTTGGTTGACAAGGTGGTTAATAAAGATGGAGGCGTGGTTTGGCAGCATAACAGGCCGCTGCTTTCCAAGCAGATTGTGAGCGCTGATATTGCGGGGCAAATTGCGGAAATGATGGCGGAGGTTGTGAAATCCGGCACGGGCACGGGAGCTAAAATCTCAGGAGTGACGGTAGCGGGCAAGACCGGCACGGCCGAGAATAATCATAAAGATAAGGAGCATGCGTGGTTTGTGGCATTTGCGCCGGCGGAAAACCCGACCATTGCGGTGGCGGTATGCCTGGAAAACAGCGGGCGGACAGGCAGCGAGGTTGCCGTGCCGATTGCGAGAAGTGTGATGGCGAGGGCACTGGGAAAGTAAAACAGCCTAAAGAATAAATAATAAAGAATGTAGAATAGAGAATAAATGTTGTAGAAAGCTACGCTTTCATTTTGTAAATGAATTTGCTTGCAAATTCTACAATTTTTATTCTTTTTTATTTATTCTTCATTCTATATTATTTAAGTTTTTTATTGATTTTATTGACAAAAAATAATTGCAAAGGAATAATATATATTGAGGTGTGACTAATGAGCAATTTCGAAAAAGTGGAATATTGGTTGGAGCTTGCGGATGATGATTTAGATACGGCGAAGTGGTGCTTAAAGGGCGATAAATTGCTTCATTGTGGGCATTTATGCCATTTAGTTGTGGAAAAGGCTTTAAAGGCAGTTGTGACTGATGTTACAAAAGAGATTTCGCCGAAAATTCATGACTTGCCTAGGCTTGCTAACATCGGCAATATTTATGACGATTTAACGCAAGGAGAAGTCACTTTCTTACAAGAATTGAATACATTGCAAGTTGAAGCGAGATATCCTGAAT
>WRBX01000061.1 GCA_009784335.1 Oscillospiraceae bacterium | reverse complement strand
TCATAAAAATGCTTACGGACATCAATTTTCGAGATGAAACTATGAGCATTTACGACCAAAGCTGCTATAATTATTCCATAGAGCACTGCTTTTACATTATTCCACTTGATATAATCAAGAGTGCTTTTCAGAGCGATACCACAAATGAAACTTGCAAAAAGAATGAAAATGGTATGGAAACGCCAAGGGAATTGGATATAGCTGAAAAGCTTATTGAAGAAATCTTTATCGAGCTGCGACCATGGAACATATTTTGTTGTCATTAAAAAAGATGCAGCTGCGATAATGATGCAGGTGGCAAAAAAGTGTTTGTTTTTGACTTTTTTCCATGGGATGATAACCAGCGAGAGTAAACCAAAAGCAATTCCGATTCCCCAAGTTCCGATTGAACGAGATAAATCATTTGAGAAAACCCTTTTTAAATCGTAGTGATTATCAATCATGTTCCATGGGCCGGGGAGGACAAGCCTGCCATATCTTTGCTCGAGCATAGGAAGTAAAAAGCCTATGGATAGGAGAATAGTTAGCCCTGCGATTTTGAGTAAATCAAAAAATATTTTTTTGTTAATAAAAAATTTGCGCTCTTTTATCCAAACAATTTTATGGATATTTGCAAGCAGAAGCACCATGAAAAACATGAAAACAAATGTCGTGGTTATCAAATGCGAGTTCACTACGCAGAAAAAGGCAAGCGGAAATAACCAAATTTTGATTTTTTCCTCGTAGAAAATGTTGTAGATGCTATATAAAACAAGGGGCAAAAAGGTCATAACCACGAATTCGCCAAGTGCAAAGCGGAAATAAATATCGCCGATTCTATAAACTGCAAAGGTGTAGAGAATTGCGATTACCCAGCTTGCTCCAGTGGATTTTGTGATTTTTCTTGCCGACCAAAATGTTATTAGAATAGTAGCGAAATTTAGGAGGAAGATAAATATTTTGGTTGCCAAAACTGAGTTCACGCCAAATGCGATTAGCCATGATGCTATGGATGAAAACATACAGGGATACAAAAGTGGAGTGATTAGCCCGTTGCCCATGCGCGAGCTGGACATCACGCCGAAGGGGAAGCGCCCGGCTTTTATTTCATCTGCCAGCGCCATTATATTGGGAGCATGTTTGCAGGCATCATCACCGCCGATTGCGAATGAGTTCATATATGGTAGGGTTGCAAGATATGCCAAGGCCAGCGAGAATATCCAAAACGATGCTATTTTAATGTATCTCATTTTGCCGCTCCCTTCTGCGATATCTATGTCCTACTATAATTAGGAAAGCCACACTTAGCCAAGTGATAATATTTGAAAAATGTTGCCAGAATGTGCCGGCATATTTAATCACGATTTTTCCGGTTCCATCGGCTTTTGTGCCGTGAATTGCAAGCTTTGCGTCACCTGTGCGATGAGTTTGAAGCTTTATTTTCTTGCCGTTATCGGCGATAAATTTCGCGCTGTATCCCTTATAGTAGACTGCCGGTGCGATTAGAGCGATATCGTTGCCGCCGTTATATTCAACAGAAAACTGCTTTCCATTGAACTTTGTGTTATATTCGGTTTCGCCGTCGGCTTCCTTGACATTTTTGGGATAAAAATCAGCGCGGGTTTTGAAATCTTTTGGATAATAATCGGTGCAAATTACTTCGGTTGGCGTGAAATTGGTTCGTGTCCAGAACCAGCCGTTATCTTTTTTGCCGAGATATCTATCTTTTTGCTGATAGACGACATTAAAGGAATTGACAAGCAATAGGGCGACAATAATGAACGATACAATCTGCCCAAATTTTACCCACTCGCAGAATTGCTTTATGTTATAGGTTAGCACAAAGCACGCAAGCAGGGTGACGATAATAAACAGCCTAAACGGGAATTGAAAAAGGTCATAAAATGCGCCGATTGTTTTAAGGTCAAAGAAGTGGTCGATGGAGAAAAATGCGAAGATGGCCAGAGCGATTAGGGTATGCAAAAAGAATTTTCTGCGGGTTTTGTTTTCTTCTTTTCGGAAAAACATTAGAGCGAAAAGCGGCACAAAACAAAATGCAATGCCGATTGACCAATTATCAGCTCTTCCTTCAATAGTATTTTGGAATGCATTTGTGAGCTTCACTGCCATTTCGCTCATAATTGTCCATGGTGCGGGCGAGACAAACTTTTGGATAAGCCGCTGCTCAAATTGCGGAATTGTCATTGTAAGCGAGACTAAAACGCAAAACAAGAATGCAAGAGAGAGAGAAATGAGGAGCTTTTTGTTTTTGATGATTTTGGGCGCCCTTGCGATTAAATATATTGCCAGCAGGATTGCACAGAAGAAAGCGGATACCATATGCGCATTTAATACTGCGAAGAATACCAGCGGAATTAGATACCATTTGCCATGCTTTTTGTTATATAGGATTTCATAGATTGCGTATAGAAACAAAGGCAATATCATGCAAGAGAGCACTTCTCCGATGGCTGCACGGTTATAGATGTTGCCGATGCGGTAGATAGCGAAGATATAGAGAATTCCGCAAATCCATGCAAAAATCGGCTTATGAAAAAACTTTTTTGCAACGAAGTAGGTGACTAGGAAAGTTACGAATGTGACCATGAAGATGTAGATTTTCCAGGCGATGATTGCCGGGATGGACATTGCGATTAAAGCAGCGGCGGGCAGGGTGAATAGCTGTGGGTAGAAAAGCGGAGTTATGGGGCTGTTACCATTGCCTAAAAACCAGTAGATTGGCGTGAAATCGAGCATTTTGATTTTTTCTGCCAAAGCAAGCAGGTTAGGAATATGGAAGACTATATCATCGCCGCCGCCGCCGCGATAGGCCATGATGTAGCCATTGTTAAGGTATGGCCAGATTGATAATAAGCAGAGCAGCAAGGCTCCCAAATAGAATAGAGCATATTTAATAACTTTATTATTCAAAATTTCTTTCATTCTATGTTCTCCTTTAATGAATAATGAATGATGAATAATGAATAGTGAATAATCTAACAAAAGGCGAAATATTATTCATTATTCATTCTTAATTTTTCATCATTCATTAAGGCTTTTCGTTTTTTCATACAACGCATATAGCAACAAAATCGGGGCAAGAATCGTGAATGGATAATTATAGCGGGCATCTGTTACGGGGCCGGCGACGATTGTTATCCACATGAATAGCAACGGGAACAGCAGTACCCATGATTTGCGTCGCTTTAATAGCAGAATTATAGCGGCGAATAGGCTGAGGTAGATTGCGAAAGACGGCAGCAGGAACGGCAGGTATTTCGCGAATTTCATTGGATAAAAATCTTCAAGAACTTCCAGTGCCCAAAGCCATTTTGATGTTTCGCGGCCTATGATTAGCTTTTCTTCCAGCCACCATGTTGGGTTGATGTCGATTCGCTCCATGTAGCTTGAGCGCGAGCCGGCGGCAGGCACTTCGGATGCAGGGTACCAATAGTAGATGTTTAAATTTAGAGCAGTTGCCAGGAATTCTGCCGGATATTTTGCGAATAGATTAAAATATAGCTTAATATATTTTGATTTGTTATTATCAAAAGCTCTTGTGTCAAAGCGGTCTTTCACTTTATCGGCAAAATGAGCATTAAAAGCATTCCAATCTCCCGGGTTGCCAAAGAGATTTTCAATAAGCTGCCTTTGCTCTTCCGGCAGATTTTTCGTGGTGTAAGTTTTATAAACCTGCATCATTGGGATTGAATATGCCTCGCGGGAGTTGCCTTTTGCTATATCGAAAAGCGGCAACGAAAGATTGAAAACTATATTTAGAATTATTATGCCTGCCAAGCCGATAATCATCATTCTATTTCTTGTCCAAGCATTTTGCGATGCGCGAGCCATGCGATGATATGAGTATTCGCCTTTGAAAAATGGCTCAAAGCCTACGATAAATCGGCGGTAAATTTTGGTTGTGGTCGCTTTTTGCCATAGGAAAATGAGCAGAAACGGAGCCGATGCATAAAATGCAATGGCACCATTTTTGCGGCCGATGCAGAAGAGAAATCCGGTTATAATAAACCAAATCAGGTTCTTGGTAGATTGCGTTTTGATAAAATCAATGGTCTTCAAAAAGAAGAAAACGCAGAAGCAAGTAAAGAGAGTATCTTTAATCGTTATCATGCCCATATAGGGATTTTGCGGGAAGAACATATAGATTGCCAGCAGCGCCCATAGAAAAACGCCGGCAACGCCATGCTCGCGCAAGCGCTTTATTGAATAAGCGAATGTTGCAGCGAGGATTGACATTTGCACGACTGAATGCACGAAAAATCCGCCGAGGATGCTGCCTCCGGTTATAAATTTGCCGATATAATAAACCCAATTTAAAAATAGCACATGGATGACGGGATGCCAAGTGTCCCACCGCCAGCGGCGCGCGAATTGGCTCATTTCCACGCCGACATCATATTGCACAAGGCTGGGGAAATATATGAATAAATATGGAACCCATGCAAGGAATATTAGCCCGAAACACCACCAAAAGTTTAATTTGAACGGCTTGCCGCGCCAATTGAAGCGGAGAGCATAGGTGAATAGAAATCCGAAAATGATATAGAACAGAATCAAAAATAGCGGAAGTTTTATGAGAGTGAACCATGACAGTGCGCTATCGAGGGTGGCGTTTTTTGTGAGCGACTGCCCGAGGATGAATACGATAGAAAACCAAATTGATAGAATTATACTAGTGATTTTGACCTTTTTTTCGAATTGCAAAAGCTTTAACAAATAGCTCACCTCATTGTTCTTTTACAATATTTTCCAAAATTGTGACTGTCAAGTTTTCACATATTTCCAACAAAAAAATACTATATACTAACACCATAATTCGCAGCAGCATTCTTAAGATTTTTCCATCATCTTCTTGCTCAAATTCCAATATGCTGCGCAAAATTTTCCGCATAGGCGCCAGCATAATCCGAAAAATTTCACTTGCCTATTGAAATTTTCGCTGGCGAATATAATAGTAAAATCTTAAGAATGTTGCTGCCGGTGAATTCATTAAATGAAAGGAATAACTAAAATGGAAGAAATGAGATTTGACGGCTGCGGATGCATGGATACATGCCATCATGAGCCTGATTGCGGGTGCAAGCCTCCTATGTATCATAGTC
>WRBX01000060.1 GCA_009784335.1 Oscillospiraceae bacterium | reverse complement strand
TGTTTAGCATAAGTCATCTCCCACTTTGATACTTAGGTTTCTCGTCGATTAATTTGCCTTCTTTATAGGTACCCGGCTGATATTTTTTGTTTTCAAGCTCTTCTTTGCCTTCTTCTGTGATTATAGTTTCCTTTTTGAAACCCTTAGTTACAGATGGCTTTTGCGGGATTTCTTGCTTAGGTTTCAAAGATTGCTCTATCATTTTTATTCTGCTATTTTTATTAGCAGGATCAATTTCTTCAATCGTTTCGCAAAATTTGTCCAAAATAAGCACTGACATTGTTTCGCCAAAAGAGGTCATATTATCCACCTCTTCAAATTTTTTGAACATATTTCTGTAAGACTTTTTAAGTTCATCCACACTCGAATGCCTAAAAACTTCATATTTTTCGCTGAGGCTTATGCCTTTTGAAGTTATTTTGCCTTCCAGATATGTGACCAAATCACTTTGCTTTTTTGTGCAGTATTCTGCATATGCTTTTTCTAAATCCATTATTTTTCCCTCCTAAAATTGGATTATTATCTTACTTTTTACGGGCGCACCAAGGCGCGCCCCTACGGTGTTAGTGAAAGCTATATCTTGCCGTTACATCCGAGGACATTGCGGATTTTGCGCTTAACCATATCTTTTATTGCATCGCGGGCGGGGGATAGGTATTGCCGCGGGTCGAAATCTGCGGGATTTTTTGCAAAGTGTTCGCGGATGGTTGCTGTCATTGCCAGCCTTAAATCACTATCTATATTGATTTTGCACACAGCGGATTTTGCCGCTTGCCGCAGCAGTTCTTCCGGGATTCCGATTGCATCGGGCATAGCGCCGCCGAACTCATTTACTTTTTGCACAAATTCAGGAATCACGCTTGATGCGCCATGGAGCACGATTGGGAAACCCGGCAGCTCTTGCTCGATTTTCTCGAGGATATCGAATGCAAGGCGCGGAGTTTGCCCCGGCTTGAATTTGAATGCGCCGTGCGATGTGCCGATTGCGATTGCTAAGCTGTCAACTCCGGTGCGCGCCACAAATTCGGCTACTTCTTCAGGTTTTGTGAACTGCGCATCGCCATCTGCCACCTGCACATCATCTTCAACGCCGGCTAGAGTGCCGAGCTCGCCTTCGACGGTAACCCCATGGGCATGCGCATATTCTACAACTTTCTTAGTTAATTCTATATTTTCTTCAAACGATTTAGAAGAACCGTCAATCATAACCGAGGTAAAACCACCGTCGATGCATGATTTGCAAACCTCAAAATCATGGCCATGGTCGAGGTGGACGGCGATTGGAAGGCCGGTATCCTCCACGGCTGCCTCAATCAATTTCATTAAATATATATGCTTTGCATATTTGCGCGCGCCTGCGGAAACTTGCAGAATAAGCGGCGCGGATTCCTCTTTTGCTGCCTCGGTGATTGCTTGGATTATCTCCATGTTATTAACATTGAATGCGCCGATTGCATAACCGCCTTGGTAGGCTTTCTTGAACATCTCTGTTGTGGTTACTAGAGCCATTGCTATTTATCACTCCTTGAATTTTAACTTAGAACAGTATAATACTTTTTTGAAGATTTGTCAATCTTTTGCAGGTTCCGGATTTAGGATTTGGGATTTACATTGCGATAATAATGATAGAGATATTGCTGAATATAGCCGGCGTGATTATCGAAGTTAGTTTTGGCGAATTCGTCGATATCTTTTTCTTCGATTCCGAATTGCTCCTTCATTATGCGGATAATCCAGACATCTTGGGGAAATACATCCAGACGGTGATAGGCGAAGAGCATAACGCAGTCGGCTATTTTCTTGCCCACGCCTTTGATTTGCATGAGTTCTTGGCGGAGCTCGGCGGTGGGGAGGTGGGCGATTGCATCAAGGAAGGGAATATTGGAACGCGGATGACGCGGATTTGCGCGGATTAGATTATCCTTCGAAGACGGGACGATGTGGGCATCGTCCCCTACAAGTGCCATTTCTGCACACTTTTCGGCGGCGGCAAGGATATATTTTTCGCGGAAACCTGCGCGGATATTTGATAAGTCTTTGTTGATAAGTTGGGATGGTGTTGGAAAAGTGTATAAGTCACTGGATTGCTTCGTCGCTTCGCTCCTCGCAATGACATCACCAAAGTTTTCGCAAAGCCGGGAAATTATGCCTTTGATGCGAGGGATATTATTATTCTGCGAAATGATGAAGGAGATTAATGTCTCCCACGGGTTTTGCTTTAATATACGGATTCCTTGCCCTGATTCTATCACTCGTTCAATAGAAGTTGGACAAGCAGATATTATATAGTCATAGTCAAAATATTCTTCCCAAAACTCTTTTGGCCTTTCGGAATTAATAATCAAATATTCGTCGATTTTGCTAACTTCAACATACTCATCGTCAATCACTGCCGCCCATTTTTCACCTTTTTGTTCCCAGCGAAAACACTGACCACATTCGAAAGTGTCATATAGATTTATTGCAGGAAAATATAATTTAATCATGTCTATTTAATAGCACGATTAAAAAAAAATTGCAATATTTGACAAAGATTTAGAAATGTGATACAAATGATTTGCGTTAGGGGGAGAGATATGCAAAATAAAGACATTCTTGGTATGATTTTGAAAGATTATGAAAAGGACTGCTTGGAAAAAAGCAAGGGCAAGTGGATTCCATCTACAAAACCGCTGTTGCTGCAAGAGTATGTAAATCATCGCAAGTGTTGCGATTCATGGGTTCATTCAATAGCTGATGGGAAACGGGAAGGGCACTCATATAATTTTTCTGTGAAAACTATGCGGAAGATTTGGGGCGGAATGTATGATGTTTATTATCCTGTCATGAATATTGAATTTGCTCTGGATGTTAGTAACAAAGAGATTTTTCGCATGAGATATAGATTTTCACAAGATGATATAATTTTGAAAGATGTGACCATTGATAGTCAACACGAAGAATTTAGCGATTATATGGATGCTTTCTTGAACAATTGCAAGCCATTGTTTTCAGCTAGAGTGAGAGACCTTCTTAAGCAACCTGTTGAAGTTCGTAGTCAATTAGCGCAGAAAACTGATATAACGCCCAACTCCAGCATTGGCGAATGCACCAGAATTCTCAATATGAGCGATTCGAGTAGGCATGTTCTTGGGTAAAATATAAAACAAAAGGGGAGATAAATTAATGAGGAATCATGAGAGAAAGGCTAAAAACAAAAGTGTTCGAAAGGAATTGGTAAGGGCTTCTGATTGGCAGCCGCCACAGGCGATGCAGGATACAATTAATAATCGTAAAATGACCGAGAGGTCAGAAGCGCTTCCGCCCGGTAACAGGTATTATATCGGTGCGACCATCGAGGAGATGCTGAAGTGATTGTTTCAGCAAAAAAAGAGGCTAAATAGCCTCTTTTTTAATTTGTATCTATTCACCTCAATTTTGTCCAAGTTTCATTGCCGTCTTCATCCTTTACATAATCATGTGCATTCATAGTTTCAAGAATATCTCCAAATGCCCAGAAGTTGCTTTGCACATCTCCGGGAATAATCATGTTGGTTCTATCAAATTTGCTGTCGAATCTGCGCTCTAACATTCTGTTGACCAATGTCACAACTTCTGCGCGGGTTATGTTGCTTTGCGGGCCGAAATATTTGCCGCCGCCGGCTTCATTATAGCCTGTAATCCATCCTTTCGCTGCCGCGCTCATGATTGAATCATAAGCCCAGTGGTTAGGCGGAACATCACTAAACGAAACTCCATTGGCCTTGGAAAGGCTATCGAACCGTGATGCAATTGCTGCGAATTCTGCTCTGGTTATCGCTCCAAACGGATCGAAGTATTTGCCGCCACCGGCTTCATCATAGCCCTTAATTATTCCAAATCCGGCCAGGAACTCAATTTCTTTTGCAAACCAGTCGCCCGGTTTAACATCTGAGAATATTCCTTTCGGTGTGAAGTTGATGTTCATTTTTTGCACCATGAGTCTTGAGAACATTATAGCTACCTCGGCACGATTCATATTCTGCTGCGGCCTGAATTCTCCGTCTTCATAGCCCTTGATATATGCAAAATGGTCATCTTTGATTAAGCCCGGCAAAATATTGAAAGTTATTACGCATGTGCCGGTGTGGCTACCGATAAATGTAATGGTGCAAGTAGCTGTGCCTACTTCGATATTATCTTTGTATGCAAGAGTGTAATCGGTGCCTTCAACCAAAACTGTGCCATTTTCCATAACAATATGTGGTTTTGGAGTTTGTGCGGTTCCTGTATATATCCTATCTTCAAGCCCGGAAACGCCTATTGTTCCGGCGCCATTTACATCGACTCCACCTTTGCCATTCCCATCGCCTTCTGTGCCGCTGCCGCCATTTGTGGTTGTATTGCCCCAATCAATTGGCTTTGATGTCGGCGCTGCTGATGGCGCGCTTGATGCCGGCACTGATGTTGTAGGCCCTGCTGTTGGTGCCGAAGTGGCGCCGGGAGCGCTTGTTGGATTGCTCGTTGGCATAGATGTTGGACTGCTTGTTGGTGAGTTCGTTGGAGTGCTTGTCGGCGTTGATATTGGAGTTGTTGGTACTGATGTTGGATTGCTCGTTGGTGAGCTTGTTGGCGTGGAAGTCGGTAAACTTGTAGGTGCGCTCGTTGGTGTGTTCGTCGGTGTGCTCGTTGGGGAGCTTGTCGGCGTGGAAGTCGGCGAACTTGTAGGTACGCTCGTTGGTGTATTCGTTGGCGTTGATGTTGGTTGCAAAGTGGCTCCGGGCAAAATATTGAAAGTTATCAAGCATGTGCCGGAGTAATTGTCAATAAAAGTTACAAAGCACTTTGCTTGGCCTACTTCCCTATTATCTTCATATCTAAGTGTATAATCTATGTCCTCAATCAACACTGTTCCACCTTCTAATACAATATGCGGCAATGGACAGTGATAGGTACCATCATATATACGGTCTTCCAGGCCGGACACATCGATTGAGCCTACACCCTCTACTACGATTTGGCCCTCACCGTTGCCATCACCCTCAGTTGCATCACCGCCATTTGTGGTTGTGTCACCCCAGCTGATTGGTGTTGGCCTCTCGGTTGCGCCGGGCTCTAATGTTGGCCTAGGGCTTGGAACGCTTGTTGGTGCTTGTGT
>WRBX01000059.1 GCA_009784335.1 Oscillospiraceae bacterium | reverse complement strand
GAGAATTGGAAGAAGCCGAGCTTTGCGCGGATAACGATTGGGCTGGGGATTCTCACATTCATCATTGCGTTTATGGTGACTATGAGCGTGAAAAGCAATCAGCGCAATAATCAGATTTCGGCGGTGATGACCACTTTTGCGCCGGTTGAATACAAAGCGCCGATTGATTTGGTGGAGAATTTCGCGCTTTCTTATGAGGATGATGCGCCGCTTCTAGCTAATGTTCCGGAGGCGATTCCGGTGATGGCGGCAGTTTTGGAATGGGGGCGGCCGGCCAAGGGTGAGGAAATCGCGCGATATTCCGAGGATGAATTGGTGTTTAGCAAGACCATGGAAGATTGGCGCGTGCACCTGGGGATCGACTATTTGGGCGATATTGGCTCCAGCGTGATGGCGGCGGCTGATGGCGAGGTGATTGCGGTTGGCTATGATGAGGAATGGGGCAATTATATCGAAATCGCGCATATTAATGGGTATATTTCGCGTTACGCCAGCCTGCAAAAAGGCCCTCCGGTGAAGAAGGGCGACTTGGTAATGCGCGGGCAGGTGATTGGTGGCATGGATAGGACGGCGACGGTTGAGGGCGCTGAGGCGCCGCATTTGCACTTTGAGGTGCGGCTTGAGGGGAAGTTGGTGAATCCTGCGGAATTGATTTAGGTTTAGCATATAGATGACACGGTTTTTGACGGATTTGCACGGATAAACCCAGCACGATTGTGCTGGGTTTAAAATTTGTTAAACTCTCTATTTTGATGGTAATTCTAATCTACTGATTTTATATGTATTTTCGTCTCGTTCGTCTTTTAGGTTGCTGTATCTTATGCCTGTGCCCCCAGTTGCTAGAGTACTAAGAATCGTTGAAACATTCAGTACAGTTCTGAGAGGGCTACTTGTAGGTGGAAGAAAAGATCCAACAAAAAGCCCCAAAGTAAGAGTACCAAGTTTTATTACTCTTCTTAATGAATATTTCATCTTATGCTGTGTCATAGTTTGCTTAATTGCTAAATAGGCTTTGTCCTTATCTTTTGAGTCGTCGAAGGAAGACAAAACTTTTCTAAGACTTTCGTTAGAATAGATTTCGTTATCAATCTCTTTTTCAACTTTAATTCTGTTTTCACTTTTTGCCATGTTTATCACTCCTTATAAAACCACATTAGCATATGAATTGTTAATTTGTCAAGTAAATTTTAGGCAGTTATGTTAAGATTGTGTAAAATTTTTGTTAAGTTTGTGTAAAGTTGGGGGATTTGGCTTTGTAGGGGCGGACCACTGGGCCGCCCGGCCGAGCATACCCCACGGCACATAATACTGAACTTAACTGCTATTTTTCCCATGCGAGCGGCCGAGGGCGGCGGGCCCTACGATGTTGGGGTAATCCTTCGAAGCATGGCGGCAGAATGCCGCCGCTACAAAACCAAAATCTGTGTTAATCTGTGCGCGAAACGTCTGTGTATGCGCGTTAGCGCATCTGTGTGCTAATATAAAGGAAATGCATCGCATAAAATTTTTACTTCTGATATCACTTTCGGCTTATTCCCCTCATAATCCTCGATAATCATGGTAATCAAATCGGCGATTTTTTCGGATTCTTCCTCCTTCATTCCGCAGGTGGTGATGGCGGGGGTACCAATGCGGATGCCGGAGGTAACAAGAAAGCTTTGCGTTTCGTTTGGCACGCTATTTTTGTTTACCGTGATGCCGCATTCATCGAGCTTATGCTCCAAATCCTTGCCTGTGAGGCCTTTTTTTGTTAGGTCGATGAGCATGAGATGATTATCGGTGCCGCCGGAAACCAGGTCGATGCCGTTTTGGATAAACCGCGCGGACATAGCTTTGGCATTTTTAAGAATCTGCACCTGATAATCCTTAAATTCAGGCGCGAGCGCTTCTTTGAAGCTAACAGCTTTTGCGGCAATCACATGCATCAGCGGGCCGCCTTGGATGCCGGGGAAAATCGCTTTATCGATGGTCTTGGCATACTCGGCTTTGCAGAGAATCATGCCGCCTCTGGGGCCGCGGAGGGTTTTATGGGTGGTTGTGGTGACAAAATCGGCATAGGGCACGGGGTTTTGGTGCAAGCCGGCGGCGACGAGGCCTGCGATATGCGCCATATCCACCATCAAGTAAGCGCCGATTTCCTTGGCAATATCGCCGAAAAACTTGAAATCAATGGCGCGCGGATAGGCTGAAGCGCCGGCGACAATCATTTTGGGTTTATGTTCTATCGCAAGGCGGCGGACTTCATCATAATCGATTTTATGAGTATCGGCCTTGACGCCGTAGGGGATGAAATTATAGAGCAGGCCGGAGATATTGACGGGGCTGCCGTGGGTGAGGTGGCCGCCGGCGGTGAGATCCATGCCCAGCACAGTGTCGCCCGGTTTCAAAAACGCCATATAAAGCGCGGTGTTTGCCTGCGAGCCGGAATGCGGCTGCACATTGGCATGCTCGGCGCCAAATAGCTCCTTGGCGCGCGCGATGGCCAAATTTTCGGCAATATCAACACACTCACAGCCGCCATAATAGCGGCGGCCCGGGTAGCCTTCGGCATATTTATTGATGAGCACACTGCCCTGAGCTTCCAAAACCGCCTTGGAAACAAAGTTTTCCGAGGCAATCAGCTCGATTTTATTCTGCTGGCGGGCCAGCTCTTGCTCTATTGCATTGTAAATATCAATATCCACTTCTTTTAAAGAATTATGCATTACATCACTCTTTTCTATTTAGCACACAGATGACACAGACGCTTCGCGCACAGATTTACACAGATAATTTTTTTAAAAATGTTTTAACGCGAGAGCGTTAAAACAAAATCTGTGAAGATCTGTGATTGCCGAAGGCAATCTGTGTCATCTGTGTGCTAAATCATTATAGGTTATAACTTTTGACATTGGCAAGTTTTTTGATACAATAGCTTTGAGGTGGGGAAAATGTGCCCTTATTTAGAGGCGGCGGATGACGATAATTACTGCGGGCTGGCGGGCAAGCGGGTTTTTGAGCGGCGGGCGAATTTAGTCTGCGGCACTGATTCTTTTTATGATTGCTCGAGTTATAATAATGAGGAATATGATGAAGATAGCGGGTTTTCGGGCGGTGCGGGTTATGAGGATGAGCCGGTTGAGGAGGAAAATCAGGAGGAACCGGAGTGTGAATATGCGGAAGAATACGAGTGAGATTATTAGGATTTTGAGTGAGATGTATCCCGAGGCCGAGTGTAGCCTTGATTTTGAGTCGCCGTTTCAGCTGCTGATTGCGGTGATTTTATCGGCTCAAACTACGGATAAGCGGGTAAATATGGTCACTCCTGCGCTGTTTGGAAAGTATCCTACAGCGGCGGAATTGGCGGCGGCGGATGGGACCGATGTGGAGAAAATCCTGCATTCGCTGGGATTTTTCAGGAGCAAAGCAGCGAATATTATTGCGTGCGCCAAGGCAATTCGGGAGCGATTTGGCGGCGAAGTGCCTGATAATATGGCAGATTTGACTAGCCTGGCCGGAGTGGGGCGCAAGACGGCGAATATTATTCTCGGCGATGTTTTTGGCTTGCCGAGCTATGTTTGCGATACGCATGTGATTCGGATTTCCGGCAGGCTTGGGTGGACGAATTCTAAGAACCCCGATATAGTTGAGCGAGATTTGCGGGCGATTATTCCGCTGGAGCATAGCACGAAAATGTGCCATAGAATTGTGCATTTTGGGCGGGATGTGTGCGATGCGAGGCGGCCGAGGTGCGAAATATGCGAGCTTCAATCTTATTGCGAATATTATTTTGAACGCGGATGACGCGGATTAACGGATTATCGCGGATTTCAATTTCTTCGAAGAGACTACATTCATTCTAACCCCTAATCCCTAAATGCTAACCACTTGATTTTTTGCCTCGCAAAAAATCACTGTAAAGCATTTTTGCTTTATTAGGTGGTTGGACTTCTAGGATTTGCAGCTCATTATCGTTGTTTATCTGAGCTGAGAAAACTTTTAGGATATCGTCGCCGTGGTACATTCGGGCGACTGGGTGGGGATTGAAAGCTCTGATATGATTGATGATTTCTTTTGGAGCTTTTTCAAAGTCGATAAAACTCTCTTGTTTTGTGAGCATAGGCGCATAAGTTGCGCTTTCGTCATCTTGTTGTAAAGGAATAATGCTTTCCAAATTGTCGAGTGTATAATCTACGCATTCTGCGCCGATAAATGCCAATCTATTGAAGAGTTCGCCGCTGGTTTCGCCCTCTAAAATAGGAGTTTTTATGGTGTGCAATATATCACCGGTGTCGAGCCCCTCATCCATAAGCATGGAGCACACGCCGGTCTCAACCTCGCCATTTTGGATGGCGCGCTGAACAGGTGCGGCGCCGCGATATTTAGGCAATAGCGAAAAATGAATATTGATGCACTTTTGGGGGAAATCGAGGATATATTTTGGCAGAATTTTGCCATAGGCGACAACGACGATGATATCGGGGGCATATTGTTGAATATTGGGGAGAAATGGCTGGTTTGAATGTTGTTCTTCGAAGTGCGGGCGAACACTGTTCGCCCCTACACTGTTGGGGTTATCCTTCGAAGACGGGACGCCCGGGACGGCGTACCCTACGATATCGGGGGAATTGCCTTCGATGCACGGGCGACCGAGGGCGGTGTCCCCTACGAGTGTTGCAGGCTTGATAACCGGGATATTATGCGCTTCTCCCCAGAGGGCGACCGGAGTTGGGGTGAGCTTGTGGCCGCGGCCGCGGGGCTTATCGGCTTGCGTTACGATTGCGCATATTTCATGCTTTTTATGCAATATTTCAAGTGCGGGAATCGCGATTTCAGGCGTTCCCATAAACATAATTTTCATGCTTTTCTCCCACTTTTTCTTGAATGAATCGATTGGCACATTGCCGAATCGCTTTCATTCTTTCGATGGTTTCCTGATTTTTATAATCAAATCTATCGATAAATAAATCGATTATACCTTTATCTCTAATATACTTAAAGCAAAATGGCTGGTTCAAATCAAAAATCCAAGTAATGTGATAAATCCATTTGTCAATCCCATTTTTGAGCACGCTTCTTTCAAGGCATTCGCATCGCATAAACCCCTCGAAAACCTCATCGGAAATCGCCTGGCTGCCCACAAT
>WRBX01000058.1 GCA_009784335.1 Oscillospiraceae bacterium | reverse complement strand
GCACCGCCTGCATCTTTTTTAGAGCGCATGCCGATGATGTTATTTCTAAGGGAATCTTCGAGGGTTTTCTGCAGGTGTGAATCCAGCGTGAGCACGCCGAAGCTGCCCATTTGCGCAGGAACCAGCACTTCGGAAATGGCAGAGACGCCATCGTTGCCTTTGAGGCTGGCCTCCAGATATTTTTCAATGCCGTCTTTGCCGACCATATCGGTCATTGAATAGCCGAGGTTGCGCTTTTCGGCATATTCTTCGGCATAAATAATGCCCACGCGGCCGATGATATGCGCCGCCAAATTTGGATTTATATATTCACGGATTGGCTCATCAATAATGCGCACGCCTCTATAATATTGATTTTGCTCTTCGAAAATGGCCACGGTTTCCTTGGAAACATCTTGCGCAAAAGTGAACGGATTTGAATTGCCAAATGCGCGGTTTGCCATTTCATAGCGCACGCCGGCGATTAGCCGCTCTTGCTCTTTATCGCTTGCGGCAATATCATAGCGGTTAATAATATGCTCCAAAAGCTCATCGGCCGACATGCCTTCCTTTTTATACATTTTTTGCAAAGCGGCGATTTCATCATCGCTGCCGGTGAATTCGAAAGGCGTGGTTTTGCTGATGGCAAGTGTGTCGATATAGCTATCGCCACTTTTACCAACAACCTCAATCATAGCGAAAATTTGTGCGTTTAGCTCAGTGTTGGTCATTTTTTCGCGCTGCATAACGACAGAAAATCCCATACGATTGGTGACAATCGGCCTGCCATATCTATCAAAAATCTCGCCTCGGGGGGCTTTGATGGGCAGGGTGGCAGTGGTTCGGGTGATGCTGGTTTGAAGATAGGCGGCGCCATTTACGATTTGAAGCTGCACAAGGCGAAAAGCAAGCGCGATAAAAACAGCTGCTATGATGAGCAGAATTGTAAGATATCTTCTCTCGGTAGGATTTTTTTTCATTATTTCCTTCAAGATTATCAGCATTTAGTTTTTAGCATCTAGCATTTAGATGAATGCATTTTCTTCGAAGAATTTTCATTCAAACTAAATGCTAAATCCTAGATGCTAAATGCTCTACTTAAATAGTGAATTAATTTTCTTAATAGTAACAAATATCGGCAGGCACAAAATCGCGGACCAAATAAGCTCGGGGACAATCACTTGCATAAGCGCAACGCCGAGGTTGCCGCCGCCCCAAAGGGCAATTGTGAGAAAATAATATAGAAAGCTGTATGCCAAGTTGCCGAGAACGCAGAAAATCATCACCATTTTGCCGCCTACATTATAGTACGACCCCGCAAGCCATGAGGAAAGCAGGCATAAGTGCATGAGCAGCAGCGCGTTTAGCCCGATGTGCTGCCCGGTTGCAATATCGAGAACAAGGCCGGCCGCCATGCCGATTGCGGCGCTTGCTCCTTTGCTATTTATCACCGAAAGCGCTAAGCAGAGCATTAAAACCACTTGCGGCACCGCGAGAAAAAATTTCATCGAGTTGCCGATGGTTGCTTGGAGCGCTACGAAGATTATTATCAATAATGTGTAGGTTAATGCTTTCATGGGAATCCTTTTTTGAACGAATAAGTAATAACGAATAACGAATAACTGTGGTAGAAAGCTTACGCTTTCTGATTTTTAAAATTCAAAAGATTTTCGAAGAAAATCATCAACAGTTATTCGTTATTACTTATTCGTTATTCGTTTCTACAAGCACCACACTAATCTTATCCAAATCAACAGCGGGCAATAAAGCGGCGCTAACAGAAACGCTTTGCCTATCGGTGTGGATTTCGTCGACAGTGCCGATTAGGATGCCTTTAGGGTAAATTCCGCCAAGGCCTGAGGTTTGGATAATGTCGCCGCGCACTAAGCTTGTATCGTCAGAAACATATGAGATGCGCATTTTACCGCTTTTGGCCAGCGCAAAATCGCCCTTGCAAATCACTGCCTCGCCGGTGCGCCCCACTATGCCTGAAACCGAATTCTCGCTATTGAGCACCGTGGTGATAATCGCCCAATTATACCCCACTTCTTTCACATAGCCAACCAGCCCGGCCGGCGTGCGCACGCTCTTTTTGGCAACTATGCCATCCTTGCTGCCTTTATCAATCTTAAACGAGCTATAATAATTAGAAAAATCTTTGGAGATAATGTTTGCCACGATGGTTTTATCGCTCTTTAGAGTGCTGGCAAGGTTTAGGCTTGCGCGAAGCTCTTCATTTTCATCGCGATAGATGGTGATTTCGCGCGCCTCTTCCTCTGCTTTTGCCAGTTGCTCGGCGAGAATTCTATTCTCCTCGCGCAGCTTATCAATATCGCCAAAGTGCATGAAAAAGCCGCCGACGCCCTTGGTTGTCCATGTAAACGCCTGCTCAAAAGGGCGCAGAATCATCTGCACACCATCGCTGCCCCAATTGGCCCTTGCTCGCTCGCCGGTGGTGAAAGCGAGGACGGTGAGCAGGATTATGGTGGCAAGCACTATGGCAGATATTAGTTTGTTATCCATTATCCATTTCATACTAATCCCTCTTAAAATCTTAATGAATAATGAATAATTAATGATGAATAATGAATAATATCTTGCCTATTTGCCA
Organism: Oscillospiraceae bacterium; assembly: GCA_009784335.1. The sequence goes on along the minus strand of WRBX01000058.1, from coordinate 2,540 downwards.
GATTATTCATTATTAATTCTTCATCATTCATTATTCATTAATGCTTCTTCTTCGATAGCAATGCGCTATGTAAGTACTCAATATCATCAATAACCCTGCCCGTGCCGATAACCACGCAATCAAGCGGGTCGGGAGCGATGTAGACCGGCATGCCGGTTTCCTGCTCAATCAGCTTATCGAGGCCGCGAATCAGCGCACCGCCGCCGGTGAGCATAATGCCGCGATCCATGATATCTGCCGCGATTTCGGGCGGGGTTTCTTCGAGGGTTTTCTTAATAGTAGCAATCACTTGCGTGAGCGAATCGAGCATAGCTTCGCGAATCTCAACCGAAGTGATTTCGCGAGTGGCAGGCAGGCCTTCGATTAAATCGCGCCCGTGAATTCCCATAGAAAGCTCGCTATCGAGCGGCGCCGCTGAGCCGATATTGATTTTCAAATCCTCGGCAGTGCGCTCGCCAATCACGATTTTATGCTTATCGCGAATATATTGCGCGATATCGTCATCAAGCTTATCGCCGGCAACACGGATATTTTTGGCCACGACAATACCGCCCAGCGACATTATCGCAACATCGGTGGTGCCGCCGCCGATATCGACAACCATGCAACCGGTGGGCTCGGCAATCGGCAGGCCGGAGCCGATAGCCGCGGCAACGGGCTCCTCGATTAGGTAAGCATCGCGGGCGCCGGCTTGGAGGGTGGCCTCTTCAACCGCGCGGCGCTCAACTTGGGTAACGCCGCTGGGAATGCACACAATAACTCGCGGTTTCTTGAATGCAGCCTTGGGAATAGCCTTAGAAATAAAGTATTTCAGCATAGCTTGGGTGACATCGAAATCGGCGATAACGCCGTCTTTCAGCGGGCGGACGGCGATGATATTGCCCGGTGTGCGGCCAATCATGCTCTTGGCCTCATTGCCCACGGCAAGCACCTCTTTGGTTTGCTTGTTAATCGCCACAACGCTGGGCTCGCGCAGAATAATCCCGCGGCCTTTGATATGCACGAGGCAGTTGGCGGTGCCTAAATCTATACCGATATCTTTGTTGAATGTTTTAAACATAATTTTCTCCCTTTGGTCGAAACGAATAAGTAATAACGAATAACGAATAACTGTTGATGAAATTCTTCGAATTTCTTTTGATTTTATAAAAGCTGAAATGCGTAGTATTTCTACAATAGTTATTCGTTATAACTTATTCGTTATTCGTTAATAATCAAATTCTTCAGTAAGTATTTCCATAATCCTTCCCACCGGTAGCCCCACCACATTAGCATATTCGCCCTCGATGCGCTTGACAAATTTTGCGGCGGCGCCTTGAATAGCATAGCTGCCTGCGGCATCGCGGCTTTCGTTTAGGCGAGAGTATTTCAGGATTTCTTTATCGGTGAGCTTTCTAAATTCCACGGTGGTGGCCTCATAATCAACTATTGTATAATCTCTTTTTATATCACGGATAGCAAATCCGGTGAGCACTTCGTGAGTTTTGCCCGAGAGCTTTTGCAGCATTGCCGCGCCGTCATTCATGCTTCGCGGCTTGCCAAGAATCTCGCCGCCATATGTAACAATTGTATCGGCGGCAATAATAATGCCCTCTTTATCCTTGATTTTCTTAGCGGCGACATTAAGCTTCTCAGCAGCCAATCGCGCCACAAGCTCGTGCGGAAGCTCATGCTCGAGCAGTTCCTCGCGAACATGAGGCTTAACAATTTCATGCGCAAGGCCGATTTGGGTGAGCAAATCGCTTCTTCTCGGCGAACGCGATGCTAGGAATACTTTTTGCATAACATATCCTTTTTTAGAACACGGATGACGCTGATTCGCTTCGCTCATACGCGGATTCTCGCGGATAAAATGCGAATGAGTTCGCATTTTAAAAATCTTTGCTAATCTGCGGTGCGGAGCATCTGCGGCATCTGCGTTCTAAATAATCTAACTGACAATAATTGACCAATATACCCTACTGCTGCGCCGGTGAAGGCAGAAAGGAGCAGCAAATAGGGGAAATATGCAAGCGGTGAGTAGCTTTTAAGCAGCAGGCAGGCGAAGAGGATTTGGCCGAGGTTGTTGGAGCTAGCGCCCAGGATGCCGATGCCGATGTAGCTTAAATTACTATTCGGCCGAACTGCGAGCATCACGCTAACTGCCAGCAAACTGCCGCAAATGCTATATGCCGCGCTCAACACGCCGGCGCCGATAAGGCCGCCGAGCAGGGCGCGAGATAGGGCGATGGAATAAACGATACCAAACGAATAACGAATAACGAATAACGAATAACTATCGTTGAATTTTGCATTAGCAAAATTCTTATTTAAGCAAAACATATTGATAGCTATGATATTCACAATGTTCGCTAAGCCGATTTTTCCTCCTGTGATTAGCCCAAGTGACAAAATATTATCAACATATTGGAGCACCACACCGATGGCTATCAAAATGGAAATAGTTGTTAGTTTTTTCACTTCAAAATCCTAATGAATAATGAATAGTGAATGATGAATAATGAATAATCCGGCAAAGAGGGAAATTATTATTCATTATT
>WRBX01000057.1 GCA_009784335.1 Oscillospiraceae bacterium | reverse complement strand
TATCCACATCATAATCAGCCGGCGCCGCTAAGGCCGACCGCACATTGAATAAATATGCAAGAAAAAATATCCAAATCTTTTTCATAATTTACACCTTTTTAACGAATAAGTAATAACGCATAACGAATAACTACTGTAGAAAAGCTAACGCTTTTCAAATTTTATAGAACCGTAGATTTTCGAAGAAAATCATCAACAGTTATTCGTTATTACTTATTCGTTATTCGTTAAGATTTAAGCGCTTTTAGTAAGAAAATCATTCCGCACAACGGCATCCCCAAATTCATTCAAATATCCATAAAACAAATCCGGGTCATCCACAATCTCGCCCAAATCATAAATCGAAGTGTAGGCAATCGCCTCGGTCTGCAACACGATATAATAGCACCCCTCATACTTAAACAAATGGCTCTGCCCCTTGTAAATCTTCAAAAGGCTGTTGCACGCCGTCATAACATCCAAAATATTGGTAAATTTCAGCACAATCCGCTTCTGCTTGGTGTGGGTTATGCTGCTTGCCGGCATAGAAATCGCCGTTTCATCGCACACGGTAAGCGTAACCTTAATCCCCTTATCGCTGTCCGGCACCGCCTCAATCACCACATTGGCCCCATCGCAAATAAAATCATGCTCAGCCCTCGCGCGCATAATAATATCGTTGAACAGCATCTGCGCCTCAGGAGAGTTGTAAGTAAGCATCTCCGGGCTCATCTTCCATTCCTGCATATCAGCATCCGATATGTAGATTTTTAGCTTGTGTGGCGACATTTTCTCGATGTTCATGGCGAAAACCTCTTTCTATACTTAAACCATAACACATCTTTGACATTTGTGTAGAATGTTGCTAAATTGTTAGAGAATTGTAATGCTGTTGTAACAATTGAAAGCATTAGCACACAGATAACACAGACGCTTCGCGCACAGATTTACACAGATATTTTAAATGTTTTAACGCGAATGCGTTAAAACAAAATCTGTGAAGATCTGTGATTGCCGTAGGCAATCCGTGTCATCTGTGTGCTAAAAAAGGAAAGACTATGACAAATGAACAAGCTATAAAACTTGATAAATTCTACGATTCACTCATCGAAACCAACAAAAAATTCAATCTAACCCGCATAACCGCCTATGAAGATGTGTGGAACAAGCATTTCCTCGATTGCCTCGCCCTCGCCCCATATATCCCGCAAGGCGCCCACATAATCGATGTCGGCACCGGCGCCGGATTTCCCGCCATCCCCCTGGCAATATTCCGCGATGATATCCAAATAACCGCTATAGATAGCCTGAATAAGCGCGTAAACTTTGTGAATGAAGTAGCTTGCGAATTAGAGTTGAAAAACCTAACCTGCATCCACGCCCGCGCCGAGCAGCTCGCCCACGAGCCCGATTTCCGTGAGCAATTCGATATCGCCACCTCACGCGCCGTCGCCGACCTTCGCATCCTCGCCGAATATTGCTTGCCGTTCGTCAAAATTGGCGGCAAAATGCTCGCCATGAAAAGCGCAGGGATAGAGGAAGAACTCGCAAATGCCCAAGCCCACATCGCCCTCCTCGGCGGCTCCCCGCCAAAAAAAGAAACCTACCAAATCGCAGATTTCTCCCACTCGATTGTTATTGTTGAGAAAACCACTCCAACCCCCAAAACCTATCCCCGTAATGCAAAAAAAATCTTGTCTTTGCGAGCGTAGCGAAGCAATCCAGCGACTTTTACAGCTTTGGTAACGAAACGCTCCCACCGGCAATCTCTTTAACCGAAATTCTCCTGGTTATCCCTATTTCCTCATTCGCCACTCTCTCGGCACGAATGCCTTTCAAAGCATTCTCTATCGGCCTATCCAACGAAACATCATTCCAATTTCCAAGGTGCGGCTGTGCCATCTCGCAGAAAAGGTCTTTCATCTTGTTTTGCTCCTTATATAAATCGTAAAAACGATACGGCTCCGCTTGAGCCAGTTTGACCATATCTCCTTTTTGCTCAGGAATTTTGCCAACAGCCTCTTTCATGAGCTTAAACCGCGTGTGCAATCCGGGCATTTTCTCTTTATCAATGGTTTCCATAAATCTCCCCATTTTTTCTATCCAATTGTCCTCGCGAATATTATCAAAAGATTCAGCCATTTGCACAATCGAATCCGTAAACCTCTGCTCTGCTGCATCTATGCGCACTTTTATCTTGCCATTTTTCCAGTTAATTATATCATTCGAAAACGGAACAAGCATATTTCTAAAAGCAGCGGTTTCATCTAAAGATGTAACCCAATTTATGTATCTATCAGCGATTTTCTCGCCCATCGAAAGTTTGCCTATCGGTTGCCGCAACATCTCAAAGCGCCTATCGCGCGCGATATTCATCGTTCGCCGCATTTCGTCAACCGAAGGCTTATTTGCCATCTGATTTTCCAACCACTCATTCCAATCTCTTTTTTCTTCCATGGCAAGCACTTCCTTTCTATTTGAACGGAATCATAGGCACAGATGATATGCCTTTGGCAACGGTCTTAACCGGCATACCGGGGCGCCTAAGCCCTGTGTTGATTTTTCCTATTGCGGCAATTTTTCCTCTTGCCGAGCGCGGTGGCAATTGGCCCGAATGTATCTTATTTATACGCTTTTTTGTCGGAGGCCAGTCTTGCGATTTTTCAGCATTCAGCTCAAGCTTTTTCTTTGAAGGCTCCGGCTTTTCTTGAACCTCAAAATAATCTTTGCGCTCCTGCTCATTTGCCACCCTTGCTTTCTCATCGCCCTTTGTATAGCTCATGATAACACCTTTGGGGTCTTTGTATATTCTCGTATCGCCGATTTCGCCTTTTTCATTCATGCTAAAAACAACATGCTCTTCGCCCTCTCCATACTCAATGCCTTTCTCCTCACGAAACTTCTTTTTATATGCAACAATATCATTGCGCACATCTCTTTCACGCTTCATCTTCTTATGCACTTCATCCATATCACTAATTCCATAAGTCTGCGCATAATCCCTTAAAAGCGCATCGCTTGAAAAGCCAAACAAATCTTTCATGGTATCGTCTATGGTTTCTTGCTGCCCAAAAACAAATTCTGCTGTCTTATCTTCAATGCCGCCTGAACCGCCTAAACCAAACAACAAAAGCAGCTTTTTGAGCGACCTAACCATATTGAATGATTCGCTCACCTTTTGCTTTCCTTCTTGCTCCAGTTCTGTTGCCATTTCTTTTGACATATCTTCCATTTTTATCATCCCTTTCCTTAACTCTAATATTAAAATATCACAATGCAACAAAAAAAGCAAGCGATTTTTGCCTACTTTTGTTAAGTTTTGGTAAAGATTTCGTTAAGTTTTTGTAAAGACGGAACGCCGAGGGCGGCGTCCCCTACGATGTTGTGTTACCCTCGTGCGTTGTAGGGGCGATGCTCCGCATCGCCCGCGGGCGACCGAGGACGGTCGCCCCTACGAAAAGCATCAACCCCCCCAAGTGCAGAGCAGTATCACACAAATTTTCGCGATGAGCGACTAAAATAATCATATTGGAATCGTTTTCGTGTGAATGACAAAATCTATGTATGCGTAGCACATTGCGAAGCAATGTTTTTGGCAGAGGCGAAAACAGTGGGGGTTCAAGGGGGCGATGCCCCCTTGGTAAAGAAAACAATTATTTAATAGGGGTTTAAGGGCGCTCCCTTATTCAGTCCTCAATGCCACCACAGGATCCCTCTTCGCCGCCATCTTCGACGGAATAAACCCGGCAACAAGAGTGAGAACCACACTAATAATAATCAGCCCCACCGCGCCATAAATCGGCAACTTCGCCACATCCGCCACATTCGCAAGCCGCAATATTATCATATTTATCGGGATATTGAGCAAGATAGTAATCCCCACACCCATCACCCCGGCCACAAATCCCTCGATAATCGTCTCAGCGTTGAAGACGCGCGTAATATCCTTTTTGGATGCGCCTAAGCTCCGCAAAATTCCAATTTCTTTCGTTCGCTCCAGCACTGAAATATATGTGATAATCGCAATCATAATCGACGAAACCACCAGCGAAATCGCCACAAACGCAATCAGCACATACGAAACAATATTGATAATATTCGAAATTGATTTGGTCATTATGCCCACAATATCGGTGTAATCAATCCTATCTTCCTCATTTTCCTGCGCCTCGTTATACTCGGTAATCAGCCTGTCAATCTCCTGCTTGGCATCAAACCCGATGGGATAAAATCGAATCGCGCTGGGGTTTTCTATATCGGCATACCCGAGCTTCTCCATGTTTTTGTCATAAGAAGCCTCGGCCTCCAGCCCCGCCCGCACCTGCGCGCGATACATCTCCATAACCTCGGCCTCGCTCATCTGTGCAGTCATCATCTGCGCCATCATCTGCTGCTCCTGCGGCATGGCGCTAACCGCCTTCCTATAATCCGCCATTTTCAGGCTATTTAGATATTCATCAATATCAAACGAAATCCCGTTAAACACATTAATCTCAGGTTTATCAAGCTGCTCGCGCACAATCGCCGCGCCCGCAGTTTTATTAACAATATATTTGGTGAGGCCGGATAAATAGCCCATCGAGCCATTCAGCGCCGTCGCCGCCGCTTCCTCTTTAGGCCGAATTATGCCAACGATTTTAATCTCATGCGCCCAATCAATCGCCTCTTGCATCGCCGCCAAATCATCGCGAATATCAACCCACTTGCCATCTTGCTTGTCATAATAATTCGCCTCAACTAAGAGCTTAAATGTCGTCGCTAAAATATCGTCATATTCGAATTGCATTATCTCCTTTTTGTCGATTTTATCGCCGCGCATCGCCGCTTCCATTATCTCATCAAGCTCTTTAGGATTCAATAAACCCAGCGAATAAAGCGCAATATCGCTAAGCTCGTTATTAGTGTTTAGAATAACCACAACTTCGTCAAAATTCTCAGGCCACTGCCCCGCCACCATTTCATATTGCGCATCCAAAAGCTCGCGATTATCCAAAAGTTCGCTCCAAATATCGCTGCCGCCAAAGTTCATGCCCATGCCGCCGCCGTTATCCATGCCGCCGCCGAGCTTGCTCATAACTTCACTTGGATTCACCTGCAAAATGCCGTCAGTGGTATCAGTGCGGAAAATCTGTGGCCGCACATCATAGCCATACTGAATCGAATTAGTAAACTCATCAAAAACGCCGCT
>WRBX01000056.1 GCA_009784335.1 Oscillospiraceae bacterium | reverse complement strand
TGAATGCCGGCAGCAGGGCCAACATCAATAATCCAATCAGCAGCTTTCATAGTTTCCTCATCATGCTCGACAACGATTAGGGAATTGCCGATATCGCAAAGCTCGCGCAAGGAGGCGATGAGTTTTGCATTATCCCGCTGATGAAGCCCGATTGACGGCTCATCGAGGACATAAAGCACCCCTTGGAGATAAGAACCGATTTGAGTCGCAAGCCGAATTCTTTGCGCTTCGCCGCCGGAAAGCGAGCCGGCTGAGCGGGCAAGGGTTAGATAATCGAGCCCGACATTAGTTAGGAACCCGAGTCGTGCTTTAATTTCCTTCAAAATCGGCGCGGCGATTACCTCATGCTTTTTATTCAATTTCAATTTCTCGAAAAACTGAAAAGCCTTTTCGATTGAATAATTGGTGATTTTTATAATATTTTTATTGCCAATGGTAACCGCCAGCGGAACAGGGGCAAGCCTAAAGCCTTTACACGAAGGGCACTCGTTATTACTCATCAGCATTTCAATTTCCATGCGCATCCAGCTGGAATTTGTCTCGCGATAGCGCCGCTGCAAATTATTCACAACACCTTCAAATTTAGCGGAATATTCGCCCTTTCCATGATTTCGCTCATACTTAAAGTTGACGCGCGTGTTGCCGGAGCCATAAAGCAAAATATCTTGAATTTTCTGCGGCAAATCTTCCCAAGGAGTATCTAGGCTGAACCCATAATGCTTGGCGAGGCCGTTATAATACATCGCCGCAATCGAATTATCGGATTGATGCGAGTTCCAACCACTAACGGAAATAGCGCCTTTATTGAGCGATAATTTTTCATTGCGGACAACGAGCGCGGGATCAACAGTCATCAAATGCCCAATGCCGCTGCACTCGGTGCAAGCGCCAAAAGGAGAGTTGAAGGAGAAGGAGCGCGGTGTTAATTCGCCAATAGACACATCACAATTCGGGCAAGCATAGTGTGTTGAATAAATGTGATCGCAGGATTGCCCGCGCAACGAATAACGAATAACGAATAACGAATAACTGTGGTTAGAATTCTTACGAATTCTTTTTTTTCTATTTTTCCTGAATTTAATGAATTTTGCTTGCAAAATTCTACAATAGTTATTCGTTATTACTTCTTCGTTATTCGTTGGAGCGACATCGATAATATTAATGATAACTACGCCTTCGCCTTGTGCTAGAGCCGTTTCTATCGAACCGGAGAGGCGAGCGACCACATCTTCTTTCATAACAAGCCTATCGACAATCACCTCAACATTATGCGCCTTAGTTTTAGCCATGGGGATATCATCATCCAAGTCATATTGCACTCCATCAACGCGCACCCTGGCATACCCCGCGCGCCGCGCATCATCAAAAACCTTGCGATTTTCGCCCTTTTTACCAACCAAAACAGGCGCAAGGATTTGCAACTTAGTGCCCTCGGGGAATTGCATCACGCTATCAACAATTTGGTCAATGCTCTGCGAGGCGATTTCCTTATTGCAATGCGGGCAATGAGGCGTGCCGATGCGCGCGAAAAGCAGCCGCAGATAATCATAAATTTCGGTAACAGTGCCGACGGTTGAGCGCGGATTTTTGCTGGTCGTCTTTTGATCAATCGCAATCGCTGGCGATAGGCCGCCGATATAATCGACATCGGGCTTATCCATCTGCCCCAAAAACTGGCGGGCATAGGCTGATAAACTCTCAACATACCGCCGCTGCCCCTCGGCATAAATGGTATCAAAAGCAAGCGAACTCTTGCCGCTGCCTGAAATCCCAGTCACCACCACGAATTTATCCCGCGGAATCTCCAAATCGATATTCTTTAAATTGTGCACCCGCGCACCTTTAATCACTATTTTATCTAACAAAAAATCACCTCAAACTAATACTAGCTTACCAGTATATAGTATAAGGTGATTTTAGTCAATTATTGATTCTTTCAATCCATAACAATCGTATTCATGGGGCATTTTTCGATGCAGGCGCCGCAATTTGTGCAGCCGTCGCGGTGGATTTTCGCAAGGTTGTTCTCGAGAGTGATTACATTTTCGGGGCAAGCTTTAACGCAAATCCCGCAGGCAATGCAACCGACCTCGCAGATTTGGCGGACGATAGGGCCTTTATTTTTGGAGTTGCAGGAAACAAAAGCCGCGGTGCGTTTTGGCACCAATTCAATCACATTTTTCGGGCAAATTTTCACGCACGCGCCGCAAGCCGTGCATTTTTCTTTGTCAATCCGAGCCAGGCCGTCATCCATAAAAATCGCGCCAAAATCGCATTTTGAAATGCAGGTGCCAAGCCCAATGCACGAGTATGCGCAGATTTTATCGCCGCCGGCAAGCGCTGTGGCCGAAATGCAATCATCCACGCCCTCATAAATATATTTAGTTTTGGTGCGCGCTCGATTGCCGCTGCATTTAACTTTTGCAACAAGCGCGGTGCCGACTTCGGCCTCGATTCCCAAAATTTCCGCGATTTTGGCGGCGCCTTCAATGCCGCCAACGGGGCAGGCACCGGGCGAAGTTTTGCCGCTAATAACCCCAGCCGCAAAATCGGCGCATCCGGCATAGCCGCACCCTCCGCAGTTGCCACCGCCGAGGATATCTTTGATTTGATTTAAACGAGGATCTTCCTCAACATGAAAGAGCTTCGAGACAATAGAAATAACGACGCCGAATATAGCGCCGAGACCGCCGAGGACTATTATAGCCATGAGTATGTTGAACATAGAAACACTCTTTCTGCCATAAACGCACAACGAACAAATAACAACGAACAACTGTTGTAGAAATTCTTACGAATTTCTTTTAGTTTTTGAATTTTTGATGATAACAATCAGTATTTTGATTATTTCTTTGCAATCGTTATTTAGGCTTTCATATTCTTTCTGTGAAATTAGATTAGTGTGAGCAAATAATTTTAACCAATACTCAGTTTCGGCACATTCCTTCAATGCAATCGAATTCTTATGAATAAAATCTAGTTTGCTTTGTGCATATTCTGCTTCGGTCAAATTAGCGCAAATACTAGTTCCGCTTTTTAAAACCTGCTCTGCAAGGGCAAATTCTTTTTTCTCTGCTTTTAAAAACCTAGCCAAATTTACAATTCTAACCGAAAACTCAAAGGCACGATTTGTGATATCTTTTTTCATAATCTATCCTTAAAAATGAAACTTGCTAGCAAGTTTCAACAATAGTTGTTCGTTGTTACTTGTTCGTTGTGCGTTAAACCAATTTATCTTTCAGTGCATTAACCGTAGTAATCGTATTCAAATTCTTCTTCATTTCTTCTTTGATTTTATTGATTGAGTGGAGCACGGTAGAATGGTCGCGGCCGCCGAATGATTTGCCGATATCGGGCAGGGATTGCTTTGTCAGCTCACGGCAGAGAAACATAGCAATTTGGCGCGCGTATGCCAAATCTCGGGTTCTGGAACTCGACGATAACGCATTTTTGTTAAGCGAGAAATATTTCTCCACTTCCTTAATAATATCAAAAGTATCCACCGAAGTTTTGGCGAGATTATGGATATGGTCGGCTAAAATATTATTGGCAACATTCACATCAATCGATACATTTTTGCGGATTTCGGCATGGGCCGATAGCTTGGCCGCGGCGCCCTCAAGCTCGCGCACATTATTTTGGATTTGATCGGCAACCCATTCGATAACTTCGCCCGAAATAGCATCGCCGCCATCCATATTAGCGAGTTTCTGCCGCAAAATTGCCACGCGGGTTTCATATTCAGGCGGAGCAACATCTGCCGCAAGCCCGGCTTCCACTCGGGTTCGCAGGCGCTCCATCAATTTGGGCATCTCGCGCACAGGCCGGTCGGCAGTGATTACCACTTGCTTACCGTTTGATTTTAGGGCATTAAAAGTGTTGAAAAACTCTTCTTGCACGCTCGGCCCTCTTTCGATGAATTGGATATCGTCAATCATAAGCACATCAAATGTGCGGAAAAAATCTCGCATCACTTCAGTAGATTTTTTATAAATGCCGGTTACAACATCGTTCATGAATTTCTCGGAAGTGGTGTATAAAATTTTCCAGTCGGGATGATTGCCTTGAATTTTATGCCCGATAGCGTGCAATAAATGGGTTTTACCAAGCCCCGAGCCGCCATAGATAAACAGTGGGTTATATTTCGTGCCCGGAGTATCGGCAACAGCCATCGAAGCCGAAAATGCAAATTCATTATTTGTGCCGACGACAAAGGTATCGAATGTCATGGCCGCATGATAATCATTTGGATTAGAAAAATTGGTATGCGCCGATTCATATAGCTCTTTCACTCGCAAATCGTGAATATACTGCTCTTTTGGCACAAACTTTTTCTCAGGCTCATGATATTTGGTGGCAATGCCGGAGGAGCCTTCAAGGCCCTTTGGTGGAGCAACTTGCCCCCAAAGCGCCGATGTTTTTTTATCAGGGTCGGCGAGCAATTTATTAATCTGCACTTCGGTCAAGCCTTTTTTGCCATCTTCGCTCGGAAAAAAGCACGGCTCGCCCTCAATCATTTTAAACTCTGCCAAATCTTCCTCGGTTAAAAAAATACGCAGTTTATAACGGATTCCGGTTTTATTATAGAGGATTTCCTCGATATGCGCTTGATATGTAGTGGCGATGGGCTCGGCGATAAAGTCGCTGGGAACCGAGATGCCAAAAAAATCCCCTTCTGCCCATAGAGGATTTATGTGGCCAAGAAAGCAAACATAGGATTCCCGGCTGTAGTATTCGGCAATGTCGGCGTCGGCTGATTTCCAAATATCAGCGACGGAGATTTTTTTTTCGGTCATTACATTACCTCAAAAAAAGCAATTAGCAATTAGGAATGAGTAATTAGCAATTGTGGTAGAATTTCTAACGAAATTCTTTTAACTAGATTTGCGAAGCAAATCAACAACAATTGCTAATTCCTAACTGCTCATTGCTAATTGAAATCTATTCCTCATCTTCCTCAACTGCTAACCTCGCAGGTTTGGTTTCGCGCATAGAATTGCGGTTATTGCGAAGCGTGCCTAAGGTTTCTTCCAGCACTGCCTCGGCATTAGAAAGCATTTCCTCAACATACGCCGTGGTGCCATTTTTAATCTCAAGGCTGCGCTTGCGCGAATTGCTCTCGATATTTTTGGCAGTTTCATAAGAGCGCTTGGTGATTTCATGCTCGTTAATCATGCTGACAATTTTCTCCTCG
>WRBX01000055.1 GCA_009784335.1 Oscillospiraceae bacterium | reverse complement strand
TTATGAGGACGGAAGCGTGAAGCCGCTTAATAATATAACGCGCGCCGAGGCGGCGAAGATTCTAAGTTTGGTCTTTGAAGGGATTAATAAGTAATAACAAAATGTTGAATAATGACTATAGAAGTCCAATTATTGCCAATTAACTGTATTTTAAATCAATTGCACAAGCATAAGAAAAAAACGAGAGTCTATTAAACTCTCGCTTCGCTTTATTAGAATGCACTTATTGCTCCTGCTCTCGAAACAATGTTCGAGAATTGTAATATGGCTCCCCAAGTTGGACTCGAACCAACGACCCTGTGATTAACAGTCACATGCTCTACCAACTGAGCTATTGGGGATTATTCAATTTGAGGTTTTAGTTAACAGTCAAATGCTCTACCTACTGAGCTATTAGGGAAATATTAGTGAAGAATGCAGACGGAAAGATAAAAGTGAATAAAACAAACCGGCTTCAAAACTGGTTCGCGATAGCGAGACTACCATTTCTTTTAACTTTTCTCTCTTATCTCTTACTTCAGGCGGCAATGCCGGTTTGGCGACCCGGATGGGGCTCGAACCCACGACCTCCAGCGTGACAGGCTGGCGTTCTAACCAACTGAACTACCGGGCCCAATCAGCAGTCAGCCGTCAGTTGACAGTAGTCAGCTTGAATGCATTTCTTCAAGATTTACATTCAAACTGACTACTGACTACTGTTAACTGTCCACTGTTTGGTGGGCGATGTAGGGATCGAACCTACGACCCTCTGCTTGTAAGGCAGATGCTCTCCCAGCTGAGCTAATCGCCCAAACGACTTATATATGATACTCATTTTTAACATTTTTGTCAAGCTTTTTCTGCAACAATCAAAACTTCGCCCTTTTCAACCGATATTTTCGCGTCTAATATCGTGAATTCATTTGAAATTAGGTGAGTTGAGCCGAGAGCGATGTTGGCGTTTTTAATCTCATATTTTGTATTGGTAATCGTTACATTCTCGCAATCGCTGATCGGGATTAATGACAAATATTTGCTATCGCCCTTTGGAATGCTTGTTTTGCCATCTTTCAATAAGCAAATCCGCTCCCTCGGCGATAGCAGCAGCCCCTCTGCCTGAATCCTAAACCCTGCACCCTGAATCCTGCGTAGCAACATTATATTTGCCATTGAATGTGAAATTCTGCCGGCTATATTTCCGAGAATCACGATTTCACTCGCGCCTTGCTCGAGCGCATAATCCACCGCCAGCTCGGCATCGGTTTTATCTTTTTCCGCCGGATATTGCAGCACTTTTATGCCCTTGGAAATCGAGGAATTAATCGAATCTAAGTCGCCCACAACCACGCCGGGATACATTCCGAACATCAGCGCATTATCATAACCGCCGTCAACCGCGATAATCAAATCACCGTTTTGAACCCGAATCGTGCGGTAAAACTCCGCATCATCCTTTGTAACCGCCCCCGCAATAATCAGCCATGCACGCATATCGCTCACCTACTCAATCACAACCGGCCGTTGCGTTGGCGGGGGAGCCTGGGTAGGAGGGGAGGGGGCTTTGCCGGTGGAGCGCACTATATCAATAGTAGAAAACTCTTTTACAGTAGAGCCAGACGCCACACTTTGCGATATAACAACATCTTCGTCATATTCTGCCGAATCTTGCCAAGTTGTTCTCCCTAAAATAAGGTTCTTGGCTTCGAGGGTTTCTTTGGCTTTGTCGCGAGTCATTCCAATCAGGTTAGGCATGGAAATTTCTTTGCCCTCGCTGCCGGCTGAAACAATGATTTCTATTTCATCGCCGCCTTTAACGGGAGTTCCGCCTTCAGGTTTAGTTTTGATAACAATGCCCTGAGCTATAGTTAAATTGCTTTCATATACGGTTCTAACTTTTAACTCTTTTTCTTCAAGCATCTTTCGAGCATCACGCTCGTCCATATCTTTTAGGTTTGGCAAAGTAAATTCTTCCGGGCCAAGAGAAACTCTCACTTTAATTTTTATAGGTGTTTTCATTTCAGTGCCATGATTAGGGCTCTGTTCAAAAATCTCTCCGGCTAGTTTTTCAACTATATATCGCTCTTCAATAATCTCGATTTCTATATCTTTGCTTCCTTCAAAAAGCTCTAAAACTTCCTCTATTTGCTTTCCTACTACTTCGGGAACCGGCATTCTGTTGCCAAATAAAAACATATTAGGGAAAAGCGAAAAAATCACGGCAAAACATATCACGCCACCCATTGCAAGAAATGATATTAACGCAATTTTATTTAGTTTTTTACTTTTTTCTTTGTATTTGTCGTCTTCAGTTGTAGGGGCAGGCACACTCGATCGCCCGGCATTTCGCTCTTTATCCTTCCGCACACGCCGCGGCTGATATGCATCCGATGGTTTTAGAATCTCATCTTCGTTCTTAACCTTAACAATCGGCTTAACCGCTTGCATAATGCGCGTGTCGGATGAGCTATCACGAGGGCGGTCAAGCACTGGATTTTCATCAGGATTAGAAAGCACCTTCTGCAAATCTTGCCATAGTTCCTTGGCCGATTGATAGCGGTCGGCAGTATCCTTGCGCATGGCTTTGAGCACAACATCATTGATTGCAAGGGGAACGGTAATATTAACATCTTTAGGCGAAATCGGCTCTTTTTGCAAGTGCATCATAGCAATTGAAATAGGGCTTTCGTTTTCAAAAGGAAGCGTGCCGGTAAGCATTTCATAAAGCACAACGCCCAGCGAATATATATCACTTTTCTCATCAGTGTGGCGGCCGCGCGCTTGTTCCGGCGAGAAATAGTGCACCGAACCAATGGTTGTATCGCCAATTTTCATGGTATAATTCGATGCTGCGCGCGCAATGCCAAAATCCATCACTTTTACAATGCCGTTATCGGTGAGCATAATATTTTGCGGCTTAATATCGCGGTGGATAATACCCTTTTTGTGTGCATGAGCAATGCCCTGCAGCACCTGCGTGGCAATTCCGGCGGCATCTTGCCATTTAATAGGCGCATTCTGCTTGATAAAATCCTTGAGAGTTATGCCATCGACAAACTCCATCACGATGTAATTATGCCCAAGCCACACCCCAACATCGTGGATAGCAACGAGATTTTGGTGCCCCAATCCTGCAGCGGCTTGCGCCTCGGCGGTGAAACGGGCGGTGAACTCCTCATCGCCCAAGAACTCGGTGCGCAGGATTTTGATGGCGACAAAACGGCCAAGCACAGTATCCTTTGCTTTAAAGACATTAGCCATGCCGCCATTGCCGATTTCTGCGATAATTTCGTATCTTTCTGCAAAAAGTTTCCCAACTAGGTTCATTTTACACTCAACTCCGTTTCGTATTAGTGACTAGTGGCTAGTGACTAGTGGTTAGCCGCTTGCCTAATACACTTAGCATTTTCCCAACTTCGTTAACTAAACCGAATGCTTTTTCTATTTCTTTGTCATCGAGATAGTTTAAGTTTTTACAAACTAATAACTGCGTTTCCAGCTCAGATTTTGAGCCTTTTGCTATTGATATAAAATACATAAATTCTTTTGTTGAGTTTCTACTTTGTCCTTCCGCAATATTAGAAGGAATAGAAATCGCAGCTCGCCTCATTTGATTTGATAGCGCATATATTTCATCCTTAGGTAGCTTTCTCTCAACCTATAAATTTCGGTTGTTAATTCCATTGCCCTCTGCCATACAACCAAATCATTGTAACATTTGACACTCATACTTTTCTCCAATTTTCTAGCCACTAGCCACTAAACACTAGCCACTATTACGGTGCAATTATCCTTGCCACTGCGCTTCGACGCCAACTTGCACAATTGCTCAGGTGTATTGCCGGCTTTTAACAGTTCCTTGATTTCATAATCAGCGATGGCATTTGTCAGCCCGTCAGTGCATAAAAGCAGCATATCGCCTTTTGCAAGTTCTAACTCAAAGGTGTCAATGTCTATTTTCTTATCAGTTCCTATAGCGCGCGTCAACAAATTTTTCTGCGGATGATTGGCAATTTGATTTTCGGTAATTTTTCCGATTTTAAGCAGCGTGTTGACCATGGAATGGTCGGTAGTTATTTGTTTTAAATCATCACCGCGAAGCAAGTAAGCGCGGCTATCTCCTACGCTGGCAATTTGGGCGAGTTTTTTATCGAAACCGACAATAACAACAGTCGAGCCCATGCCTTCAAATTCACCCTCTGCCATTTCAAAAACCATTTCATTTGCAAATTGGATGGCTTCCTTGAGGGGTGCGCGTTTATCTAACTTAGTTTTTATCGCACTAATAACGGCATTCGATGCAATCTCGCCGGCGGCTTCTCCGCCCATCCCATCAGCAATAACTGCATATCGGTTCTGCGCATCAATATAAAACGCATCTTGATTTTCCTTGCGCTTGTTGCCGATATCACTGTGTCCTAAAATTTTCACAACTCGCCTCCAAAATTACTCCAGGTTCTTCAATTCCTTTTCATCAACCTTGCTATCATCGCTCGATTTTCTACCTTTTTTAATAATATTAATATCATTTGTGCTGAGGATATGCGTTTCGCCGAGGCCGTCGAACTTCACCTTAACCAGCCCGCGCACGAGATAGGTGTTTTCCACCACGCCCTCGCGCCCTTTGAGGCTGCCATCTTTGGGCGAAACCACCGCGCCCATGCCCGGCATTTTGGAATTCATCTCCTCATAAGCTTTTTCTTCGTATTTTAAGCAGCAAAGCAGGCGGCCGCATGAGCCGGAGATTTTTTGCGGGTTGAGCGAGAGCCCTTGCTCTTTGGCATTTTTAACCGAAATCGGCGCGAAATCTTCGAGGAACGACGAGCAGCAGAGCGAGCGCCCGCAAGTGCCATAGCCGCCCACCATGCGCGCTTCGTCGCGCACGCCGATTTGGCGCAGCTCGATGCGAGTGCGAAAATGCGCGGCGAGGGTTTTGACCAAATCGCGAAAATCAATGCGGTTTTCGGCGGTGAAATAGAACAAAATCTTAGAGCGGTCGAACATATAATGCGCCGAGAGAATGCTCATATCCAGCTCGTGAAGCTTGGCTTTTTCGCCCGCCACCTCGAGTGCTTTGGCCTCGAGCTTCTTATTTTCGTGGTGCGCCTGGAAATCCTTGTTATTGGCGCGGCGGACAATAGGCAGGATTTTTCGCTCGCTTTCGTCGATATTTTTGTTTTCGATGGTGACTTCGCCGAACTCCACCCCGCGCGAAGTTTCGACGATAACTTT
>WRBX01000054.1 GCA_009784335.1 Oscillospiraceae bacterium | reverse complement strand
CACTCTTGATTATATCAAGTGGAATAATGTAAAAGCAGTGCTCTATGGAATAATTATAGCAGCTTTGGTCGTAAATGCTCATAGTTTCATCTCGAAAATTGATGTCCGTAAGCATTTTTATGAAGAGGGAATGTGGAAATATGAAGATGTAGTTGCGGGCAATGAAGACTATTTTCATATGCCCGATACAGATTATCTTCCTTGGGGCTTCGCGGTTTGGCCAACAGAAAAGCTGTGGACCACAGCAAAAAACCACACTACGGGCGATGAATATATTATTGAAAATATCAAGACTGTAAAAACCGCAAATGTTCAGGCCGGCTTGATTGAGATGCCCCTGGCGCATTATAAAGGCTATTCAGTAAAACTCCAAACCGAAGCGGGAGAGAGAATCAAGCTATCGTATGACATAAGCGCAGGAAAAAGAATGATGCTCGAAGTGCCGGAGGCTGGCAAAATAAGCGTAAAATACATCGGCACTCCACTATTTTGGATTTCGAAAATTATCACCTACGGCACTTTAATATGGCTTGTCATTCCGTGCTTGACACGGAATCTAAAAAGGAGAAGAAATGAAAACTTTATTTAACAAAATTTACGGCATAGGCGAGAGCAAAATCTACAATAATTTTTTTCGCCTACCTGTGATTTTCATTACCATATTTGCTCTGCTTGCGGCTCTACTAATTGGGCTATATACGCTACCTATCGACAAAGCCGTGCAAAAAAATGTCAGCAAAGCAAATGCCAGTGGCTACACCGCGCGAACGGATTTGGATCCCTTCACCAATAATGTGTTCATCCTCGGCATCTCAAAATCCGCCACTTCCAAACATCCAATTTTCAGCGCACTTAATGCACCAAACCACCCACCGCAGTTCAATCCTGAAATGAGCATGTCGGAATTCATTCGGCAGCAAGATATGTCGCTTAGCTACGGCAATTATTGGCATGGCTGGGCACTCTATCTGCGCCCGCTTCTCACTGTATTCAACTATAGCCAAATCGTAGTAATCAACGCCATAATCCTCAGTGCCCTAGTGTTGCTCATTTGCTATCTGCTATTCCGACGAAAAAACTATATCTCTATCGTATTTCTGCTCTTAACCCTCTGGGCGCTGGATTTTCGTACTCTCTACCTATCCCAAACCTTCTTCACCCCCACCCTAATCGCCCTGCTCGCTTGCCTACTGGTAATCTGGAAATTTGGCTTCAAAGAGAAACCGCTGATTTATGCCACCGGAGTTTTCCTAATTATAGGCATGTTAACATCCTATGTAGATATGCTAACCTATCCGCTTGTAACATTTGTTTTGCCGGTCGGAATGCTACTTTTAACCGGCAATAAAGTCACAGATTGGCAAAAAAACCTCATCCTTGCATTCAAAGCCGGAATCGCATGGCTTGCCGGCTACCTAGCATTATGGTTCGGCAAATTTCTCGTGTTCGGTTATATGATTTCCCCGGGTCGCCTTAATGAATCTCTCGGCAAGCTCGGCAAATATACCGACGGCAGCGGATTCGACATTCTCAAAAATGTTTTCAAAGTGGGCTACGGAAATTCCTCAAATCTAATGCTTTGGCTATTCATCGGCATTGCAATCGCGCTGATAATATTTGCAATTATCAAAAGAAAAGAATTCCCAGCGCTTTTGCCCGCAGCAGCCCTAATAATCCTTCCGATTGCCTATATCTACTTCACAAAAGGCCACTCGGTTATCCACGCACGATTCACCTTTAAAACCATTATGCTCCCTATTTTCACCATCGGCTGCTGCATTGATATTATGGTCATGAAATTCCTTGTAAATCAAAATAGTGAAAAAAGTTGACAAAACTTGCAAAAGTTAATATACTAACGAAGTCCTTAATTGAGGGCTTCTTTTTAAGTAAGAAGGAGAGAAAAATAATGGCAGCAGCAGATAAAAATATAACACTAAAGTGCACAGCATGCAACCAGCAAAACTACCGCACAACAAAAAATAAGAAGAACACGCCTGACAGAATTGAGCTCAAAAAGTTCTGCAAATTCTGCCGAGCACAAACCGCGCACAAAGAAGAAAAATAATTAAGAATTTTGCATGCAAAATTCCACAATAATTATTCATTATTCTTTATTAATTATTAATTAATTTCGACCGAAGGGAGAAATAAACATGGCAATGTTGGAGAAAAAATCAGGCAAATCAAACTACTTCAAAGATGTAGGCAAGGAGCTTAAAAAAGTTACCTACCCAACCCCCGCACTAGTTCGCAAGAACACAATCATCGTTATTGTGCTCTCAATCATCGTCGGTATTTTTATCGCCGTGCTCGACTGGGGCTTTGGCGCCGGTGCCGGCTGGCTAATCAACAAGGATAACGCCAATCAACAGCAAGATTATGGCGATATAGATTGGTCTTATGATGATGAGGGCAATATCAACGGCTACTATCAAAACGGTGTTTTCACTCCGATAAATCTGGATGATTTTGAAGATGATGACCATGTGCATGGCGACGATTGCGACCATTAGGAAAGGGCGAGAGTAAATGACAAATACTAACACACAGTGGTTTATCGTCCACACCTATTCCGGCTATGAGAATAAGGTAAAGGCCAACCTCGAGAAAATCATTGAAAACCGCTCTATGCAGGAAGTTATTGAGCAGGTGAAAATTCCTATGGAAGAAGTAACCGAAATAAAAGACGGCGTGAAACGCGTGGTTCAGCGCAAAAAATATCCGGGTTATGTGTTCATAAAAATGGATATGAACGAGGAAACTTGGTTCATCGTGCGCAACACCCGCGGAGTTACCGGCTTCGTTGGGCCTGCCTCCAAGGCAGTCTCGCTCACCAATGACGAAATCGAGGATGCTGGTGTTGAAAAAATCATTATCAAGGTTGATTATCAAGTTGGCGATACCGTGTTAATCACCGGCGGCCCGCTTGAAAACTTCAAAGGCAAAGTGAAAGAAATCGATATGGATAAAAAGCAAGTATCGGTAACGGTGGCAATGTTCGGCCGCGAAACCGATGTGGATTTAGAATTCGATCAAGTGGAATTAGAAAACTAACGAAAAACGAAAAAGTCAAAACGAAAAACTGTGGTAGATTTGCTTCGCAAATCATTAATATCAAAAGTGCGAAAGAGTTGTAGAGGCGACTATTAGTCGCCCGCACTTCGAAGAAATTGCATTCATTCTAAATACTAAATGCTAAATACTAACTACTTGTAATATGGAAGCAAAAATCAAAGGAGCAAGCAAAATGGCTGAGAAAAAGATTATAGGATTTATTAAGTTGCAAATCCCCGCAGGAAAAGCAACCCCTGCGCCACCGGTTGGGCCGGCTTTAGGTCAGCACGGTGTTAATATTGTGGATTTCACAAAGCAGTTCAACGACAAAACCGCACAGCAAGTGGGCACAATTATTCCCGTTGTTATCACGGTTTATGCCGATAGGTCGTTTAGTTTTATTACCAAAACACCGCCGGCGGCAAACATGATTCTAAAAGAGCTTGGCATCGATAAAGGCTCGGGCATCCCTAATAAAGAAAAAGTGGGGCAGCTCACCAAGGCCTCTATCCGCAAAATCGCCGAAGCAAAAATGCCCGATCTCAACGCCGCTTCAATCGAAGCCGCAGAATCAATGATTTCCGGCACCGCAAGAAGCATGGGAATAACTATAGAGGAATAAAATTAGCACGCAGATAACGCAGATGCTTCGCACCGCAGATTAACGCAGATTTTTTTGTAGGGGCGACCATTGGTCGCTCGTACTTCGAAGGGATAACTTAAAAAATAAAGGGGGGAGAACATATGGTTAGAATGATATTAAGAGCATTAAATTTTACAAGCGATAAGAAAAAACCGGCACAAAAAACTAAAAAATTTGAAAGAATTGAACTTGAACGCAAAAACAGAACTGAGCCAAAAAAGAAATCCAGAACCGCAATGCTTATAGCAGGAAATCAGAAAAGGGGGAGCATTAATGCCACTAGATGAAAGACCTAGCCAAAGATGCATTTTCAAACGAATGAATGACGAAATTGATTATTTGTATTGTGAAGATGCAGAGGAGCATAGGGAAAAATTGTATGAGAAAATAAGAAATGGTGAAGCAAAAGCATATGATATTTATAAGGAACTATCAAGTATTGGAAATATGGAACATTAAAAGATAAAACCAAATCCGTGTGAATCCGTCAAAATCCGTGTCATCCGTGTGCAAAGCGGTAGCGTTAAAAAAGTGGGAGATATGCATGAATTGTGTATCGTTATCACCAAAAGGAGAATAAAATGTTTAGAGGTAAAAACTACAAAGCGAGCATGGAGCTCGTGCCAAATGAAGCAGTTGAAGCAGAAAAAGCGCTTGAACTCGTGGTTCAAACAGCAAAAGCAAAATTCGATGAATCCATCGAAGCGCATTTCAAATTAGGTGTGGATTCCCGTCATGCCGACCAGCAAGTGCGCGGCACAGTCGCCCTGCCAAATGGCACAGGCAAGGCAGTGCGAGTTTTGGCCATTGTTAAGCCCGGAAAAGAGGAAGAGGCAAAGGCCGCCGGCGCAGATTTCGCCGGCGCAGACGAAATGATTCAAAAAATCCAAACAGATAATTGGTTTGATTTTGATGTTATCGTAACCTCGCCTGATATGATGGCCGCGCTCGGCAAAGCCGCCAAGCTTCTCGGCCCCAAAGGCCTCATGCCAAACCCAAAAAGCGGCACAGTTACGCCTGATGTCGCAAAAGCCGTGCAGGAAATCAAGAGCGGTAAAATCGAATATCGCCTGGATAAAACCAATATCATCCACTGCCCAATCGGCAAAGCCAGCTTCGGCAAGGATAAGCTCCTCAAGAATTTCGAAACCCTCCTCGCCGCTATCCAAAAAGCCCGCCCGTCCGCCGCAAAAGGCACATATATCCGCTCAATTTCAGTCTGCTCAACCATGGGCCCGGGAATTAAAATCATCGCGAGGGATAGCTAATATAAAATGAAAGAGTTTAAAAATTTAAGAGCATATTTTAGCTCGCTGAAGAAAACGCGCTTGCTAAAAATTATTATGAAACACGAGAAGGAAGTTAATAAGCCGACCGAAAAAGAAGAAACCAAAAGCCCGCTCAACACCGCTGCCTACAAACCTAACGACTTAGTTGAATTATACAATAAAATCAAATAAAAAAGTGCCTACGGCACTCTTGGCATTCGTCGATAGATTGTAGGGGCGAACTGTGTTCGCCCGAAAGCTTGAATATAGATGCAAGTGCGGTCGGGCGGTCGCAGACCGCCCCTACAATTTTACCGATACTTATCAGCGAAAATGAGCAATTT
>WRBX01000053.1 GCA_009784335.1 Oscillospiraceae bacterium | reverse complement strand
TTTACAAAAACTTAACAAAATCTTTACATTTTCTTTACAAAAACTTAACAAAAACGGCTAATTTCCTATTGACTTTTTCTTCCTCGCGTGATAATGTTTAATCATAGAGTGGGGGAGTGTTGCCTATTGTTAGGAGTTGTTAAGGATGCAAGCATTCTCTAGATGGCAAAAGGGAGCTATGGCAGCGATATTAAGCGTTGTTATGGTTTTTTATTGTTTCACCGCACTTGCTGCAAGCTCGAATCAATGGGCTCTTGAAGCGGTTAATGCGGGAGCGTTGCGAGATTCTTCTAATGTAAGTAATGTTATTGTTGCCATAATTGATACAGGTTTAGACATATCTCACCCCGCTTTCGCCGGCATTGTTGTTTCGCCGCATAATTTCACAAGTGAGGGCGGTCAGAGCGATGTTACTGATAATATCGGCCATGGCACGCAGGTTGCCGGAATTATTGCCGCCGGGGGCAGCGTGGTTGGCATTGCAAGCGGAGCGAAGATTATGCCGCTTAAAGTGGTTTCTTCCGCCGGAAGCTCGATTGCCAATTTGGCCAAGGCGATTAGGTTTGCGGCTGATAACGGAGCGAGTGTTATCAATATCAGCTTGACTATGCGCAATGATGCAACCGATGAGCTAAAAAGTGCTATTTCGTATGCCCGAGGCCGTGGTTGCCTGCTGGTTGCTGCGGCGGGGAATGACGGCAGCGGCAGCAGTTTATCGCAACCGGCAGCGCTTGACGGAGTTATTGCGGTGGGTGCGGTTGGAATGGGCATCAAGGATGGGCGCGAGGTTTTTTATGAAGCGACTTTCTCAAATTATGATGCAAGCAAGAACGATAGAATAGTATATGCGCCGGGTGTTGACATTTTGACTACATATCCAAAAAATCTGAAATCTGCCAGAAGCCAAGTTGGAGCCAATGGTGATTCGCTGGTTGTTGCCGAGGGGACATCTATGGCGGCGGCGCATGTGAGTGGTGTGGCGGCGCTTTTGAAAGGCGCGGGCAGCATGGATTTATACAAAGATTTATTAGCAAACACTGTTAAGCAAGATGCCTATATTAAGATTTCCGGCGGGATTGTTGCCATGAGTCGGCCGCAGATGAACATTTTGAATTGCAAGGCGATAAGTGTGCAAAAATCGCCGGTTGCGGCGCCTACTGCTGTTCCTGTGATTACTGCACTGCCAACTGCCGTGCAGATTTCTCCTTCACCAAAGCCCACAGAGGCACCATATTTGATGACAGCACCTGATTTCTATGATGTTAACGGGCATTGGGCGGCGGCGGCAATTAACAGCTTGGCAAGCAAAAAGATTGTCAACGGTTTTGATTATGGTGCATTCGAGCCTGAATTTGGTGTTACGCGGGCGGAATTTGTTAAGATGATTTATGGTTTATATAATAGAAACGGCAGTGGGGCGCCTACATATTCGGCGGCGCTGAAATTCAATGATGTTACAAAAGCGCATTGGCATCATGATTATATTGCATGGGGCGTGACCCGGGGCATTGTTAAGGGAATTTATGAAGATGTTTTTGAGCCGGATACCAAGATTACAAGAGAGCAGATGGCAATAATTATTTATAACTTTGCTAACATGAGCGGCATAAAGATGACGGCAGGGGGCGGCGGATTTAGCGATAGTGATGCGGTATCGCCTTGGGCGGCCGGTGCAGTTAGTTCGATTAAGAGCCTGGGAGTTATTAACGGCTTGCCGGACGGCTCTTTTGCTCCACAATTGCAAGCAACGCGCGCTGAAGCGGCTACTATTATTTCCAATTTTTTAGGGAAATTATAGGGGTTAGATGCCTTTCCACAATTTGAAATATGTATCCCAAAATTGGTCGGCTTTTGTGTATTCGATTTTGACTATAAGCGGGATTGTGGCGATAGTTTCGCTGTTAAGCTTTGCATAGGCGGCACCGATTTGGTCGCCGTTTTTGAGTTTTCTTGGAAGTTTTTCAAAAATCTCATATTCAAAAATTGCCTCTTCTCCCTCTTTGAGAGCTACAAGTAAATCTTCGCTCAAAACGACTTTGCTGTTGTGCGGGACGCCCGGGACGGCGTCCCCTACGAGCTGCGATAGATTTGTGTCCTTGACGAGCAAGCAAACACTTTTGTAATTTTCGAAACCATAATCGAGCATTTGGGCATGGTCATCCCAATCATCCGGGTCATTTAGGGTGACGGCGATTAGTTGCATTCCATCGCGCGTGGCACTGGATACCAGAGTGCGCCCGGTGGCCTTGGTAAATCCGGTTTTAACGCCATCTGCGCCTTCATAGATATTCAGCATTTTATTGCTGTTGGTGAGCCTGCGGTTCCAACTTTCGCCCTCCATGGGGATTGATTTAATCTTTGTGCTCACAATTTCCGCAAAGGTTGGAATGCGGAGTGCATATCTTGTGATTAGCGCTAAATCATGGGCGGTTGTGTAGTGTTGCTCATTTGATAGGCCGTGAGGGTTAGTAAAGCGAGTATCCTTTACACCTATCTTTTCAATTGCCGTTTTAGTCATTAATTCAGCAAATTTTTCGGTAGTGCTGCTTATATGCTCTGCAATTGCAGTGGCAGCATCATTTCCGGATTCTAGCATCAGAGCGTAGAGAAGCTCCTCCATGGTGCGTTTCTCACCGATTTTAAGGTAAATCGAAGTTCCCTCAGTGTAGGCAGCTTTCATTGAAGTCGTTACAATATCAGTGAGTTTCGAATTCTCAAGGGCTACAATTGCCGTCATAATCTTGGTGCAACTGGCCGGCCCAAGCTTTTCGCTGGCGTTATTTTCCTGCAAAATTCTGCCGCTTGAACTATCAATCAAAACCCCGCTTTGAGCTGAGTTTGCAAGTGTTATCGGGATATTTATCAAAATTAGCAGGCATAGAACCATTACGGTTTTTTTCATACTTTAACATTATGAAACTCGGCTTAATACTATGATAGTATGAATTATGTACCTTTTATGAAGATGTTAGATTATGCGGCATTGGCTTATTCTGATTGCCCTCAATCAGGGCGCCTGCCTTGGCTGCATTTCGAAAGTTCGCCCAATGGAGTGCAGTTTTTGATTGGTCGCAATCCGTTTGAACGGCAGACGGTTATTTCTTTCCGCGGCACCGATAGCCTGCAGGATTTGCTCACCGACCTTAGATTTTGGAAGAAACACATCCCCTACGACAGCATGAGCAGAAGCTCCAAAATCAGGGTACATAGTGGGTTTTGCAGAGCATATCAGCACCCGCGAGTGCGCGATTTTATCTTGAAATTTTTGCATGGCAGTTCCGACAAAATTTTAGTTGTCGGCCACTCGTATGGCGCCGCCCTTGCTATGTTGTGTGCGCTGGATATACAATATAATTATCCTCATAGAGAGATTGAGGCGGCCGTTTTTGGTTGCCCAAGGATTGGCAACAGCAATTTTCGAGAGAGCTATAATAGGCGTGTGCAGCGCACAATTCGCTTTGAGAACGGCAATGATTTGGTAACAAAAATCCCGCCTTGGCTTTTTGGGTTTCGCCATGCGGGAGCAGAGTTACATATCGGTTTTATGCGATTATTTGGAGTTTATGCTGGCAGTGATCATGCGCTGGAAAATTACAAAAAATCGCTAATGCCTTTTGCGGAAAATGCTGAGCATGAAGTAGATAATCGCCAGAATAAGGACGATTGTGGCACCGCTTGAGGTATTCCACCGGAAAGATGCGATAAGGCCGATAATGCCGGCGGCAAGTGATAGAGCAACCGACAGCCAAACATATTGCTTGGCGCTTTTGGCGATTAGGCGGCCGGTGGCGGCGGGGAGGATTAATAGCGAATTGATTAGCAAAATGCCCACCCAGCGAATGGAAACCGCGACAATAACTGCAAGGGCAATTGTGAAATAGATTTCTGCGACATTTGATTTGATTTTCTTATTAAGAGTCCAATTCTTGCCCAGGCCGCTGAGGGTTAGCGAATTAAACAGGATGCCGTAGATTAAGATTGTTGCGACCAAAATAATGCCAAGCGCGATTATCTCGGGCTTTGTTATTGCCAATAAATCGCCGATCAGATAATTGGAATATTTCGCAAAATTATTACCTCTCGACATTATCATTATGCCGATGGCGAGGCTGGTTGCTGATAGCACGCCGATGACTGTGTCCATCGAAGCGTTATTTTTTTGCTTGATATATACCATCAAAAGCGCGAAGATAACCGCGAAAATCACCAAGGCAGGCATTTGGTATGGCAGGTTAAGGATAACCCCGATGGCGATGCCTGTGAATGCCGAGTGGCTGAGCCCATCGGCGAAATATGCCATTTTGTTGGACACGACGAAGGTGGATAAAAGCCCTAGAAGGGGAGCTATTAGGATTATTCCGATGAGGGCATTTTGGGCGAATTGGTAGAGTAGCATATTTGTTTCCTTTTGGCGCTCCCGCTTGGGACACGGATGACACGGATTTTGACGGATGCCCACGGACTTTGGTTTTAAACATTTTTAACGCGAATGCGGTAAAAATAAATCCGTGTATGCGTAGCACATCGCGTAGCGATGTAAATCCGTGCGCGAAGCGTCCGTGTTATCCGTGTATAAAGCGTAGAGCTAAAAAATCTTTTTAAATTCTGCGGATTTGAACATATCATCAGGCTTTGCGTTTAGCAAAATAGTTTTGTTCAACAAAATCACATTGTTGGCATATTTTTTCACCTGCTCGAAATCGTGGGAAATTATGATAATTGCTATATCGTTATTCAAGCGGATATCGTTGATACAATCCCAGAAATTCGCAATGCCGTTATGGTCGAGGCCGGCGATTGGCTCGTCGAGCAGCAGGAGGTTGGGCACGGGGCAGAGGGCAAAGCTAAGCATAACTCGCTGCATTTCGCCGCCGGAAAGGTCGGCAAGACGCCTTTTGGCAAGATGCGCAGATGATGTTTGCTCCAATGCTCTAATTGCCAAATGCCTTTTTTTCGCCTTAATGTTCACACAAATCGGGAAATCGCCCAGGCTGCTTGCAATAAATTCCATCACCGTGAGCGGAGTTTCAAGCGAAGTATTGGAAATTTTCTGAGGCACATAGCCTATCTTGGGCGAATGCTTTTCCCCTCTCTCGTTTATAAAATCAAGCGAGCCGGCATACTTGATTTCGCCAATCAGTGCTTTTAGCAGAGTGGATTTCCCTGCGCCATTGGGGCCGATTATCGCAGTTAGCTCGCCGCAATGGATATGTAGGTTAATGCTGCTCAAAATATCTATCCCGGGCTTTGTGACAGATAGGTTTTTAATCTTAGTGCAGCAATAGTTAGAAGTGCATTGCATATATTTCTCCAAAACGAATAA
>WRBX01000052.1 GCA_009784335.1 Oscillospiraceae bacterium | reverse complement strand
TAAATGTGATTTTCTTTATAAAAACATAAGAAAAGAGGATATTTTCTATAAAATCGGAGAAGTGACCAAAGAGCAATTATATCAATTTATTGAGCTATATTTTTTGGCGAAAAATAAGAATGAACTGCAGTAATTCTATTTCTCATTTTTATTTGTAAATTCTTCAATTAGTCTTGAAATAATTATTGTTTGTGGATTGGTAAGCCGATTGGTGTATAAATATTTTTCATTGTTCATTCCCAAAAGAAAATCAGTTGAAACCGAAAATAATGTTGCAAGCTTTATGAGGATGTCGTAACTCGGCATCCTTATTTCATTTTCATACGCAGAAATGACAGATTTGGTCACTGAAATTCGCTCTGCAAGCTGAGGTTGTGATAATCCCTTTTCGATTCTTAATTGCTTTAATCTCGCTCCAAAGTCAACCATCTAAAATCACCGCCTACAGATAGTTTACTCGTGGCAAATTTTAACAGGGCGATTTTGGTTTTAATTAGTTGACAAAGATTTTCATTATGGTATTATGGTATTATAAAAATTTTATAGAGCATTTTGCTCGAGAAAGGTTTAATTATGAAAAAGATTTTATCGCTGAGCCTGGTAGTTGCAATAATTTTTGCAATTATGCCAGAGCTTCAAGAAAGGGTTGAAGTCCAAGCTGCATCCACAGAATACATGGGAAAAACTTTACCTTTTGCTGTGCCTGATTTGCCATCGTTGGGTAGCACACATAAGCCTTTAGCTATGCCCAGCATTAGTTCTCTAAAAGAACTACACAAATATTTTGGGGATAATTTTGGATACATAGCCAACCATATCATCAGTAATATCGAAGATCAGTCTGCAATCGAATTTGTCGAATATCCGCAAATGCTTGCAAATGGAGAATTTGCTTGCGACCCATATGTGAATAATATGCATTTAGATTATTATGATAATATGGATTATATGCTTAGTTATTTAGGTATTAAAGATGGCACAAGCGGTTATTATATTCGTGTTCTATTTGATTATAATCATAATACACGGGTTTATAGTTTTTGGTCTGGAGAAGTTGTAACAACATCTGTGCATCATCATGTAGAGCCTGATAATAACACACGAATTGCTTTTACACAGAAACCTATGGAAGAACCACAATTCGATAATGCTGCCGACATAATTAATTATGTTGAAAGCAATTTGGAAATAATTGTAGACCATATAATGACATATGGTGCAGTAGATGGCAATAATTTCACATATCCACAAACAATAGACGGCATTTATTGCCATAGGTATGATGTGGGAGACAATAACGGTGTCGTGCTTCCAAATTATGCTTTTTATGTTTTCAGCCAAGATTATTACTTTTACTTTGTTTACAGTAAGCGTATTAATCCTTATTTAAGCGATATTTATGGACCTAATGGGGTGGGAGATAAATTTCTGCTTTCCGGAGGTAGTATTTATAAAAAAGCAGAATGGAACAATGCCAATGGGGATTTAAATAGCATTGTTGATAACCTCAATTCGTCGTTCAGTAATCTTAACCTTGGTAGAATTGATTATGTATATGTAACATCAGATAATGAAGTTATAATTCATACTGCGAATTTCATGATACAACTTTTTGGATTTGAAAATGGTACTGCAAATTATTTTCTTGGAGATAGAGTATCTCAAATAGGAACAACGAATCAGATAACCCCGCAATCTATGAGAAATGGATCTTTGAATATAACATCTACAACTAAACAAAAGGTTGAAAATATATTTGTAGATATAAAAGCAACGGACTGGTTTGTGAATAGTATTCAGTTTGTTGTAGACAATGGATTGTTCAATGGAATAAGTGCAACTGAATTTGCACCACAAGCAAAGATGACGAGAGCAATGTTTATGACAGTGCTTGCGCGCCATAAAGGGATTGATTTATCGAATAGCAATCCTTGGTATGCAAAAGCTATACAATGGGGCATGCAAAATGGCATAACCGATGGCACAAATCCTGAGGGTGATATAACTCGTGAACAAATCGTAACACTTTTGTGGAGATTAAGTAATGAACCCAATATAAGCGCAAATTTAAGTTTTTCTGACAAAGAGCAAGTGAGTGATTATGCAATTATAGCTGTTAGTTGGGCAGTCAACAAGGGAATTGTAAATGGATATCCTGAAAACTACTTTGCGCCACAAGGAACTGCAAGTCGTGCAGAAGTTGCAGCGATGACACAAAGGTATGTAGACGCGACAAAATAAATAGTTAGGCATACGCCCCACATTGCTTTTGCGTGTGGGGCTTTTTATTTAAAATACTTGCCACAAATTAGTTTTTGTGGCATATTTTATTTGTGAGGTGATTACGATTTTTGAATTAAAAGAATTGAGGGCGGCGATTCGCGAGCTTGAGGGGAAATTGAAGGAACTTGGAGACTCTCTTTGACGCCAAGGGGGCGGCAAAAGAGAAAACAAAATTAGAAGAGAAAACTCATGCCGATGGGTTTTACGATGATATGGAAAGCGCGCAGGGAGTGCTCAAAAAGATTAAGGTTTTGAGCGATAAAATTGCTGCTTTTGAGGGATTGAAATCTGCTTGGGATGATGCGCTCGCGCTTTGTGATTTGGCGATTGAGTGCGCCGATGAGAGCCTGCTCGGCGAGGTGCGGCAGAATTATGAGGATGTGGCCGCTCGTATCGAGCAGATGAATTTGGCGACGCTGCTAAACGGCGAATATGATGCTAATTCGTGCATTATCACCATTCATCCGGGGGCGGGCGGCACCGAGGCGCAGGATTGGGCCGAGATGCTCTTTCGGATGTACACCCGCTGGGGCGAGCGGCGCGGGTATGATGTCAAGGTTTTGGATTATCTCGCCGGTGAGGAAGCGGGGATTAAGAGCGTTACATTTGAGGTGAACGGCAACCTGGCTTATGGCTATGCCAAAGCCGAGAAGGGTGTGCATCGGTTGGTGCGCATTTCGCCGTTTGATAGCTCGGGGCGGCGGCATACTTCGTTTGCGGCGGTTGAGGTTATGCCGGTGATTGACGAGGAAATTGAGGTAACAATCGCGCCTGAGGATTTACGGGTGGACACATATCGGGCCAGCGGCGCCGGCGGGCAGCATGTGAACAAGACGGATTCGGCTATTAGGCTTACGCATATTCCGACGGGCGTGGTGGTTTCTTGCCAATCGGAGCGGTCGCAGATGAAGAATCGGGCGACGGCGATGAAGATGCTCAAGGCGAAATTGTTTGAGATTGCCGAGGAGCAGCATGCCGAGAAAATCGCTGATATTAAGGGCGTGCAGCGGGAAATCGCGTGGGGCAGCCAGATTCGCTCGTATGTTTTTCATCCTTATAATATGGTGAAGGATCATCGGACCAATTACGAAGTTGGTAATACAAATGCGGTTATGGACGGAGATTTGGATGGGTTTATTGATGCGTTTTTGAAATTAAAAACGCAATAAAAATTTTGTTTTGATTCTGGGGAAATTTTCCCCCAGACCCCCTTTTGTTTTCGCCTCTTCAAAATCATAGATTTTGAATTCACACGAAAACGAAACTAATATGATTATTTTAGTCGCCTCATCGGCGAGGCTTTGGGTGATAGTGCTTTTCGTAGGGGCGAACTGTGTTCGCCTCTCTTCGAAGGATAATCTAATCGTAGGGGACGATGCCCACATCGTCCCGGCCTTCGAAGGAGTTCCCCCAACACCGTAGGGGCGAACTGTGTTCGCCCACGGAATATATGCCATGTAAACGGGCGCCCATGGGGCGCCCCTACTGGAATTGCCGGTATTTGCATCGCAGGGTTCGGTTTTCGTAGGGGCGACCGTCCTCGGTCGCCCGCGGGCGATGGGGACCATCGCCCCTACAACGCACAAGAGTAACACATCATCGTAGCCGCCACACTTCGAGGCGCAAATTCTAATCTCAATTCTCCAATAAAAAGGCAATAGCTTTAAGAATGGAAGAAATTTCCTTATCCGTCTTGCTGGAAAATAATTTTGAAATGGTTTCCAGCTGCTTGTTATTTAAAGGAACATTAATATACTTTGCAATTTCATTATTTGATACCACGCCGCCAACGAGCACATCAATACTAACTTCAAGTGAGGTTGCTATATTAACGACAGTTTCCAAGCTCGGCTTGCCATTGGCATTTTCAATTTGGCACATAAATACCGAAGAAATTTCGGACTTCTCCGCTAATTGCTCCTGCGTGAGATTTTTCATTTTTCTATATTTGCGAATATTATTGCCTAATAAAACATAATCCATAGTTACCCACTCCATTGTTATTAGTTTAATAATATTAGATTGCAGTTTAATTGAAATAAACCATTATCTAATTTCTTGACAATGGTTTAATATATTTGCAATAATGCTAATGTAGTTAACAAAATTTATTTAGGAGGTATTTATTTATGAAAAAAGTTTTAGCGGGGATGCTGGCATTTGTGATGGTTTTTGCACTTATGCCGAAGTTTGCGAATGTTGAGGCGATAACTGAAACACAAGCCAATTTAGTTTTAGATGGGCATGTTTTAGAATTGAGCTACAATGTCCAAAATTCTGGGCAGGAGCAAGCGGCATATAGTGAATTACTCACCAAACTAACGCAATGGTCGCAAGGCAATTGGTGGGCAAGCAACCCAAATCTATCATTTAGATTCATTGAGTTTCCCAATGTTCCCGGGCGCGCGGCAGTAGATATTTCAAGCACAGCCCAAGCAACTTTCACAAATTTCGAGCATAACACAAGATATTTAATGAAAGTTTATGCGCTTTATTCAAATAGCAGTGGGCAATATATGGAACTGGTTAAAGATTGGGTTTATTTAACACTTCGAAACGATAATTCTACACCGACTAATAAAATAATCAATGTTCCGGAATTAGTTTTAGATTGCTCAACACTCCAAAAAGAAACGCAAAGCTATGCAGATTTATATGCGTGGCTGAAATTAAAATCGGATGCGCAAAATAATTATTGGGTTAACGCGCAGATGTTATATTACATAATGAAAGAGTTTCCGGCAGATATCCCCAATGCGGATTCGCTGAGCGTGGCCAATGTTGATTGGTATAGTGCGCCATTAATTGGGGATTTGCATGTGGGAAAAGGGCTTGATTTCGACAAAAGATATTTGCTTTGCCCGGCTGCAAGTTGGTATACCGGCACGGAACCCAGCCAACCTTCTTCCAAAATCGAAGGGCTTGAATTTTTCTATTTAACACTGCAACAAAGTGTTCCCACGACAATGCCAACACCTACTCCTTTGATAGCGCCAACACCTACACCCTTTATAGCACCAACACCTACTCCTTTGGTATTAATCGAAGATTTTAAGGACATACCGAAAATCCATTGGGGGTATGAGGATGCCAAGTGGGCGATAGAGAGCGGGCTGATGAATGGCGTTTATTCCGATACATTTGAGCCGGATGGCACGCTGACTCGCGGCATGCTGGTGACGATTCT
>WRBX01000051.1 GCA_009784335.1 Oscillospiraceae bacterium | reverse complement strand
CCGATTAACGATGATGTTTTGGGCTACAAACGCGGCAATATTTTGATTTTATTGAATAGAAGCGAGCAGGAGCAACACCATGGTGATATAAAACTTGCGGCATTTGAAGCGATTGTGTATGATGTTGAAAGCAGGAGGAGATTATGGAAAGACCAAATGTAAGAGTAGGCGTTGGGGTATGTGCGATAAGAGACGGCAAGTTTTTGATTGGGAAGAGGTTGGGTAGTCACGGAGAAAACACATATGCTTTCCCAGGTGGGCATTTGGAGTTTGGCGAAAGTTGGGAAGAAACTGCAATTAGAGAAACATTTGAAGAAACTGGATTGCATGTGGAAAATCCAAGATTCATGGGAATTACCAATGATGTATTTGAAAAAGAAAACAAGCATTACATAACGATATTTATTGCTGTTGATTCTTTTGAAGGCGTGCCTGAAGTGATGGAACCAAATAAATGTGAAGGATGGTATTGGGTGGATATTGAAGAATTGCCAAGGGAAAGATTTGTTCCATTAGAACACCTTTTGCAGAGTCAGTTTAGAGAGAATTTTGAAAAAGAGCTTTCAAATTCTTTGGAGGGGATATTAGATGAAAATTTTTGAGGAATTAAAAGAGCGGGGCTTGATAGCGCAGATGACGCATCCGGTGGAAGTGGAAAATGCGCTTAATAATGAGAGCATTTCGTTTTATATTGGTTTTGATGCCACGGCGGATAGCTTTCATATAGGGAATTTGTTTCAGCTGGTGACGGTGCGGCGGCTGCAGATGGCGGGGCATAGGCCGATTCTTCTTGTGGGCGGGGCGACGACTAAGATAGGCGACCCAACGGGCAAGGATGAAATGCGCAAGATGCTCAGCGATGAGGAAATTGCGCATAATATTGAGAGGTTTAAGGAGCAATTTGGGAAGTTTGTGGAGGTAGAGGAAGGCGCCCCCACGCCGCGGGACGCCCGGGACGGCGTCCCCTACGAGGCAAATGGTGAGAATTGTGTTCGTAGGGGACACCCTTGCGGTGTCCCGTCGGGCGACCGCGAGGGTCGCCCCTACGAAGTGCCTGCGGCGATTGTTGTCAATAACGATGATTGGATTGGCAAAATGTCGGTATATGAGTTCATCCGCATTGGATTTAATTTCAATCTGAACGATATGCTGCGGCAGGAGTGCTATGCGGTGAGGCGTGAGAGCGGGGGGCTTTCGATTGGCGAGATGTGTTATCTGCCGATTCAAAGCCTTGATTTTCTGCATCTTTATGAGAAATATGGGTGCCGCATGCAGATGGGCGGCGATGAGCAATGGAGCAATATTTTGGGCGGCGTGGATTTGATTCGCAAGATGAAGCGAGAAAAGGGCAATGTTTTCGGCATAACTTTTAATATTATTACCACGAGTGAAGGTAAGAAAATGGGCAAATCGGAAAAGGGCGCGATTTGGCTTGATGAGAAGAAAACGAGCGCCTATGAGTTTTATCAATATTGGAGAAATGTGGCGGATGCCGATGTGATTAAAAGCCTGAAATTTATGACATTTATTCCGCTGGATGAGATTGCCGAGATTTCAACCTGGCAAGGCGCGGAGTTGAATAAGGCAAAAGAGATTTTGGCTTGGGAGCTCACGAAAATGGTGCATGGTGAGGAGCAGGCGAATAGGGCGATGGAGGCTGCCAGGGCGCTTTTTGGCGGCGGCGCCGATAATTCAAATATGCCCACGACGAAAATCGATATCGGCGAGGGAATTTTGCTATTGGATTTGATGCTTGAGATTGGGTTGATACCGTCTAAGGGCGAAGGGCGCAGGTTGATAGAGCAAGGCGGAGTGGCTATTAATGATGAAAAAGTTACCTCTTCTGATTATATTGTAAAGCAAACCGACTTCACCGATGGCGAGCTGATAATTCGCAAGGGGAAGAAAACTTTTCATAAAATTATTCTGTGAGATTCCGGGTCAAGCCCGGAATGACGGAGCAGATTAATCCATAAACCTATTGAGCAAAAAGCCAAAAATCAGCGATTGGCCAAGGATAATCAGCGAGGTTTGCGCGGCGAAAGTTGCGAGCTGACATTGATAAATCGAAATGCTTTTTGCCATTAGGATTATACCCAAGGCCAAAACAATGCACGCTACTTGCATTCCAAGTAGTGTCATTTTTTTTGCTAAACCACTTAGTTTTTTGATTTTTATTTGCATTTAATCACCATCCCATTATTTTAATAATAGCATTTTGAAAAAGAAAAATCAAGAGGAAATATTTGCCAATAATATCTTTTTTCGAGATATAGTCGACAACTGTCGAATTCTTTTTCTTGATTTTGGTTTCAAAAGATGTTAGTGTTTTTTTAGACGAGGGGAGACGACGCATCAAAGGTGGCTTATTAAAAATGCAAAAGGAACTCTACAAGATCGCAGTTGCAAGAAATTTTAGGATGGAATATCACATTTTGGAAAGCGTGATAGAGCATGAGGGGGGTGAGGTTAGGGTTTTCGGCGTTGAAATTGTCAAAAAACAGCGCAAAAATGGGGTGCTTGCGGTGGAAGTTGAGGCGGTGGAGAATGTTTGCATTACCCGCGAGCGCATCTGTGATTTTATTATCACCTTAGCGAATAATCTGGTTACACCGGTTACTTTGCGTGATATCGTGGAGGATATGATTGCTGTGGGGCAGCTGGCGACAGCGGAGGAAAGATTAATTCTTGACGAAATGGCGCAGGTTGTTTAAACTTGCTCTATGAGCAAAATTGAAAAAGTTTTAGAGTTTAATAAGATAAAAGAAAAGCTCGCCGGGTTTGCGAAGAATCCTGTTTGCGAGCTTTTTGTATGCGGTTTGAAGCCGGAGATTGAGTTTAAGCGCGCAAGGGAAAAATGCGAGCAGACTTCTCATGCGATTGAATTACAAGCACAAAAATCTTTGCCGGATGCTTCAAAGCTTCGAGATGTTAGAGATTTTGTGAAGCACGCGCAAAAGGGCGGAGTGCTGGGCATAGAGCAGATTTATTATATAGGCGCGCTGCTTGGAATGGCGCATAGTTTTATTAAGTATTTTGAAAATGATGGTTTTTCCGATTTCATTATAGAAGATTTGAGGGAATTGAGAAAGGCGATAAAAGATGTATTTTTAGATGAAAACTCGATTAGCGATAATGCAAGTGGAGACCTTGCGCAGATTAGAAGAGCGATAGTTTCAAGGCAGGGCAAGATTCGATCTGAGCTTGAGAAATTTGTGGTGCAAAAATCTAAATATCTGCAAGAGAGCATAATTTCTGTGCGCGGCGAGGCGTATGTGATTCCTGTTAAGGCGGAATTTAAGGGGCAGATTAAGGGAATAGTGCATGATATATCGGCAACGGGTGCGACCTTATTTATCGAACCTAATTTTATTGTTGAGCTTCATAACGAGATTGCCAAGTTGAAAAGAGAAGAGGATGCAGAGGTTCAGCGGATTTTGGCGGAGTTTAGCGTGCGAATCGCTGATGAGGGAAGCATTATTTGGCGCAATTTTGAGAGCGTTTCCGAGATTGATTTTATTTTTACCAAGGCGGAATTTGCTTTGGCGACCGGGAGTTATGTTCCGAATATTAACGATAAAAAGCATATTAAGATTGTGAATGGGCGGCATCCGTTGATTGATAGCGAGCGCGTTGTGCCGATTTCGTTGGAGCTCGGCGATGGAATTAAGACGCTTGTGATTACCGGGCCGAATACCGGAGGCAAGACTGTCACGCTCAAGACTGTCGGTCTTTTTTGCATGATGGCAGCGAGCGGGCTTGCGATTCCGGCGGATTCCAATTCCGATATTCCGATTTTTCAGCAGATTTTCGCCGATATTGGCGATGAGCAGTCGATTGAGCAGAATTTATCGACATTTTCCTCGCATATCAAGAATATCAGCGGGATTTTGAAGAAGGTGAACGAAAACTCGCTTGTGCTTTTAGACGAGCTGGGGGCGGGGACCGATCCTGATGAGGGTGCAGCGCTGGCGATTGCGATTTTAGAGCATACCAAGGCGAGAGGGGCGGTGACGCTGGCGACTACGCATTATAGCCAGCTGAAGCTTTATGGCATGAGCCAAAGGGGCGCGGCCAATGCCTCTTGTGAATTTGATGTTGAAACATTGAAGCCCACATATAAGCTGATTTTCGGCGTGCCCGGCAAGAGTAATGCTTTTGCGATTAGCTCGCGGCTGGGGATTTTTCCTGAGATTATTGTTCGAGCCAAGGAAGAGCTAAACTCTAAACATGAGAAATTTGAGAAGGCTGTGCGAAATTTGCATTCCAAAACGCAGAGGCTTTCGAATTTATCGAGCGAGAAAATGGCTAAAAATGCGGAGATAGAAAAGATTAAGAAGCAATATGAGGATAAACTTGCGAAACTGAATGAGAAATATGATAATGAAATCGCTAAGGCTAAGCGGGAGGCCAAAGCGATAATTAAGCGAGCCGGGGCGGATGCCGATAGGATAATTGCCGAGCTTAAGCAGAAGCCGAAAGATGCGATAAAAGCCAAGGCAAAGTTGAATGAAATGCTGGGCGAGAATGAGGAAGTCATATTTATTCCAAATGAATTATTGGGTAGGTCAGCAGTTAGGCAACATCAAGTAGTAAATAGCAGTCGGCAAGCAGAAGTTAGAAGTGAGAAGTTAGAAATGAGAGAATCTTTATTGGAACTCGATGTCCGCGGGAAATATGCCCTTGATGCCGTGATGGATGCTGAGGGGTTTATCGATAATGCAGTGATGCGCGGGCTTAGCGCGGTTTCGATTATCCATGGCAAAGGCACAGGCGCGCTTCGAACCGAGATACACAAAATGCTAAAAACCAACAAATCAGTGGCCGGCTTTCGCCTCGGCACTTTTGGCGAGGGCGAAACCGGGGTTACGATAATAGAGTTGAGATAGGAGTTTGGAATGTTAAGTTATAAAAGGGCAGAGACAGAGTTTCAAAAATACATAAAAGACTATGATGCCTATAATGATAAAATCGGCACTAAAATCAAGCATATTTTTGGTGTGGTGCATTTTGCCGAGCAGATTGCGATTGATTTGAATTTAAGCGAAGAAGATATCGAGCTGGCAAAGATTATAGCGCTGCTGCATGATATCGGCAGGTTTGAGCAGATTACAATTTACGATAGTTTTATTGATAGCGAGACGGTGGATCATGCGGATTTAGGCGTGGAAATGCTGAAGAACGAGAGCCTAATCAGAAAGTTTGCTTGCGATGAGAGATTTGATAATATCATTCTAAAAGCCATTGCTAATCATAATAAGCTGAGGATTGAAGATGGTTTGAATGAAAGAGAGCAGCTACATAGCAAGATTATCCGCGATGCCGATAAGATGGACAATTTTATAATCCTGCCAAAGACCAATATGGCATATTTGAGCATTAATGTGAGTGAAGAAATTGTGGGCAGCCAGGCGATTTCCGATGAGGTTTTCGAGGGGTTTATGCGATGCGAATGCCTTGAAAGAAGCGTGCTCAAAAATGGGATTGACAAATGGATTTATCACATTACTTGGATTTTT
>WRBX01000050.1 GCA_009784335.1 Oscillospiraceae bacterium | reverse complement strand
TGCTTGAAAATCTGATATTGCTTGAGCGCGATATGCTGCGGATCCTTCTCCTCGAGCATGCCGAAAAGCCTATCCAAATCGGATTCGTAATCCTCCTGCCCCTCGCGCACCTCAGCCGCGCGCAGCAGCTCCATCACCATCGAGAAATTCTGCTCATCATCGGGCGCCTCTTTATATAAGTAGAAAACCAGCGCGCATAGCAGCGCCGTCTCGGCTTTTTCCCAGAACGGATCGGATTGCTGAGCCTGCGGCGGAGTGGTATTCTTAATCAGCGTGCGGATGAGTTTTAGGACATCCTTATCATCCTTGATATACACAAATGGGTTATACGCGCAGGAATGGGTTTGGTCAACTAGATTCAAAACCTTCACTTTATAGCCTTTATTATGGAACATTCCCGCGGTGTTGCGCAGCAGCTCGCCCTTGGGATCGGTGATAACGAAGCTGGTGTTGGCCTGCAGGAGGTTGGGGGTGACGAAGAAGCGGGTTTTACCTGAGCCGGAGCCACCAATCACGCAAACATTGAGATTCTTGCGGGTTTTGCGGGAATCGAGCGACATTTTTTCGGATTCTGTCCACAAAATATTTTTCTCATCATCAGCGTCGATAAGGTGCGCTATATCGGAATGCTTGCCCCAATCGGCCGAGCCATGCTCCTTGCCCTTCATAAAGGTTTTCTTTTCGTTGAAATACCAGAAAACACCGACGAGGTAGGCTACGGTTGCTATAATACAAGCCGTTGAAACCATTCTATCGGTCCAAAGAATTTGCAATGGCCGTTGCGTTATTTCTGCCGTTAAGTTTTCTATAATTACAAATATTGCATCAAAACCGAATTTTGTTGCATTAACAACCCAAGCAGTTGTTAGCTTGCCAACTGCCCAAATAACCAAAAAATATCCAACAATGAACCAAAAGATATTTTTAATATTTAGTTTCATTTATCTCCACCTCTATCTTAAAAGAAAATCTATTACAGGGCCAACTTGCGTTACCATTGCCCCACCTATAATTACTCTAACTCCCATTATTCTATCGCCGAACTTGTCGCTTATCCAATGCAACGCTATTTGCGCAATACCGAAACTAATAAGTGCAAGCCCCAAAGCAGGTGCATATCTTGTGACAAAAGGAAAACTTGTGCATGCTCCATTGAAAATTGTGTAAGTCGCGGCTTTAGAAAGCTCAGCTGTTGACCATAAAAGAGCACCTGCCACGCACATTATCAATCCTTGCTTTTTGCGCGAAGCCCAGCCGCGTTCTAAACCGGTTGTTCCAATATAGCCCGAGGCAATTACTGTCGCACCAAAAATAATAAATAGAATGCCTATCACTCCAAAAATATTTCCTAATGCTTTTGTAAGCGCAA
Source organism: Oscillospiraceae bacterium (assembly GCA_009784335.1). The sequence goes on along the minus strand of WRBX01000050.1, from coordinate 4,162 downwards.
ATGGATCAACCATTTTAGTCCCTTCCTTAAATTGGTATTCCCCATAAAACCCATTTCATAAGCGGGATTATTCCCCACAAGCAAAGGCCTGAAACAATTATTGTTAATGCTTTTTGTTTGCCGCCTGCGTCATCAGATTTCATTGCTTTTGAAAGTTCGAAAAAACCCCAAAACATAACTAAGAAACCTAAATATGGTATCCACTGAGTGATATCCGAAATTAATTTGGCCATTTCTGTGCTATCAGCACCATCTACCGGCCCGCCACTACTATTAACCGGAATATCACTAGGGTTTTTAACATCAGCCTTTTGGATAATATTTATTGCGCCCCAACATAGCGACCACAATAATCCGCCACTTATCATTACTAATAGGGCTTTTCTTTTTTCTTCTGCTTCATCTGAGCGAAAAGCAAAGCCCATTTGAGCCGCTCCAAAAATAACTGTCATAAACCCTACCCATGCAATTGCCGGCGCAATTATTTTAACGAATAAATCCCATGGATCAGTTGCTGCCGAAACAGGCAGCGCATAGAAAAAGGCAATGAACATCACTGGCAAAAACTTAATCAAAATCTTTTTCATTTTGTTCATCTCCTTTCAATAAAGTTCTCTGCGGAAGTTTGGGGCACGCAAAAAGAAACCACCCCGTCAGGCTACGCCTGCCACCCCTCCGGCGGAGGGGAATTTTACTTCCGCAGAGAACCCAAACGGGTTCTCTTTTTCTTAAATGTTTGTGATGCCCGATGTTGTGAAGTAAACACTTCCGCCAAGCCCAACCGCATATACGATTGCGCCGGAGAGCGCCGCACGCATGCCTTTGGTTTTTCCATCGGCATCGTCATTTTTAAATGCAAATCCCATTTGGATTGCACCAAAAATAACGGTTGCTACACCAATAAATTGGAAGGCTGTCATCATCATCCCAATTACAGAGATTAAGACCTTTGGCATAGTGAACCCGATGCCTGCTGCTAATGTAGGCACACCCATTGCAACTACAGCTAAAGCTGCAGGTGCTACTTTTGTGAAAAACTTTTTCATGTTTCTCATCCTTTCTTTTAAATATTTTTTATATATAAATATATATTTAAACGAGTTTTAAGGCCTATAGCCATTTCTTGCAGCATTTTGCCTTGCTTTTTGCTCATCAATTCTTTGCTGCTCTAATCTTCTTTGTTCATTGATTGCTGCTTTTCTTGCGTTTTCAGCATTCTCATTTTCTCTGTTCCACTCGTTAATATTTGCCTTGCGCCAATTCATTTGATTATTAAACTGGTTTTGTATGTGATTTATGTATGCTTTTCTTGAATTCTCCATAAATTGATACTGCCGATTAATCTCGTTGAAATATGCTTTAACTGCGTTATCCCAATTTTGATATTCTCTATTATTTTCGTTAAAATATGCTTTGTTTGCGTTTTCTATGTTTTGATAGTGGCGATTCATTTCGTTGAAGTATTGTTTATTGGCATTTTCCCAATGTTGATTCTGCCTATTAATTTCATTATAGTATGCTTTGTTCGCATTCTCCCAATTTTGATAATCCCTATTTATTTCGTTGTAATATGCTTTGTTTGCATTTTCAATATTCTGATAGTAATTATTAACTTCATTATAGTAGGCTTTATTAGCATTCTCCCAATTTTGATAGTAGCGATTTATTTCATTGTAATATGCTTTTTGAGCATTATCGCCATTTTGATACTGCCTATTTATCTCGTTAGAATATGCTTTATTTGCGTTATCAATATTCTGAAAATACTGATTCATTTCATTATAATACTGTTTTTCTTGATTAACCCAATTTTGATATTGATGATTAGTATCATTATAATTCTGCGCTTGCGAAAATGTAGTCGTGCCAAAAAGGCTAACTCCGGCAGCAAGTGTCATCAACGCTTTCCTTAAACTATTTCTCTTCTTCATTTTTTTCCCCTAGATTTCTTCTATTATAAATATAATTTAAACAATGTTGGTGGACTAATATCAGTCCTTTCGAACTCGTTTCGGTTCACCCCAGTGGACTCTGTTTCAGTTCACTCTGGTGAACTAGTTTGGGTTCACTCATGTGAACTCATTTCGGTCCACTATGCCATTTCTTTTTTCCTGCGGATTTCTTCAATCCGTTTTTCGGCATCCTCGGTGCTTTTGCTGAAGCGTTTTTGCATAACTTCGAAAGAGTTTTTGCCAAGCTCTTCGTCGATTTTTCTTTTTATTGCTCTGATTTCTTCAATAGACATTTTAATCATCCTCCTCTTGGATTAGCATTGTTGGTTGCACTATATTCATATTATTATATCCACACATTGTGGCAATTGCTCGAACTCCGTTAATCGTTCTAATATTAACCAGGTGCTTGAAGTTCCACGAAACAATTGCATCACATTCTGCTATAATTGCGCAGCCGATATGTAGGCTATCGTCTATGCTTTTTTGCGTTAGAATATGGTTTTGCATTACTAAATCAGAGATTTTCTTAACTTCTTCGGTTACCTCGATTTTTTTGTAATCAATTTCGGCGATGAATCCAAGCATGATTTCTTTTATTTCTTCGTTTCTTGTTCTGGATATTTCATCGAATACTAGTTGGGATAGGACCACTTCATATTCGCCTTGCTTGATTTTTTCCCATAATTTTAAGGTATCTTGCATTTTTTCCGGCTGAGTTTCTTGATGAAGATAGCCAATTACACTGGTATCAAGGTATATTTTAGGCTTTTTGATGTTTCTCATCCTTTCTTTTAAATATTTTTTATCTTATAGTAAATTGCTGAAAGCAATTTACTTAAGCACAAAATTTTACCGCTAAAAATGGGAGCGAAGCGACCATTAATTGCGAAATAAATTTTTTATATAAATATAATTTAAACAATGTTGGTGGACTAATATCAGTCCTTTTGAACTCGTTTCGGTTCACCCCGGTGGGCTCGTTTCGGTCCACTCATGTGGACTCGTTTGGGTTCACTCAGCGGACTCGTTTCAGTCCGCTATGCCATTTCCTTTTTCCTGCGGATTTCTTCCACTTTCTTTTGAAATTTGTCCGCCCCTTTGCAAGATTTGTTAATTTCTTGCGCATTCATTCCTTGCATTTTCAATGCCATTTTTTCTCTGATTTCTCGGATTTCCTTAACTGTCATTTTAATCATCTCCTTCTTCAAATATTAGCGCGGCCGGTTGCGGACTCGTTTGGGTTCACTCATGTGGACTCATTTGGGTCCATTTATTATTATTCCAGCCCAAATCCTTGAGTTTTAGTCGTCACTGTTTTAACCACCGAGTTGGTGATTTTTGCGATTAAGTCGCCGCCTACTTTATCTTTTAGGGTTTCGCTTAGCAATCTTTCGCGGTTAGTGATGCTTGTTATTCTGGGGCCCGCTTCTCGCAGAGAAATTCTGCCATTGCCGTTTTTCCACGGACCAGTCAAAACATCTAGCTCATTTTTCTCTTTTTGAATAGCGACGAGCTCATCGAATATATCCATTTCCTCTTTGCCTGTCATTTTCCCTGCCTCTTTTGCGGCTTTCATATCGGCGAGGAGTTTATCGATATCTTTATCCGCCATATTCAAATCGACTTCGGTTGGGCCATCGTTTGTGCCGGTGTTATCGAAAATAATCAGCTTGCCGTTTTCGCGCTTGTAATCGAGAGTATTGGCATTGCGCTTGCCTTCGCCGGTCATATCTTGCACGGTTGAAGTGTTTCCAAGCGAACCATCGCCGATATTTTGCGCCTCGATGGTCGCCTCGATAGTGCCATCCTCATATTCTTTGTTGATATTGATGTGTTGGTTAACGCTGCTCGGCGTTTCCTTTGTGACGAAGCTGGTTGGCCGCTGCTCGAGGGGGATTCCTGCGGTAAGAGCGGTGCTTTCATCGCCCAACTCGCTGCCTGCCATTTCTGCACCATCGCGCTCGCCTTGCTCGGCAGAGCGAATTTTCTTGTAATTCTTATCAAGATCGATACTTTCGCCTGCTATAAGGCTTTCAGTTATTTGGAAAACGCTTTTATCTTGGTCAATTCCGATTTTATCGTACTCTTTATCAAGAAATTTTGCATATTCCAATGCCTGAGATTTGCTGAGCTCAATAGTGTTTGTTTTGCCTTTTTTCACACCGCTAATGAACTCACTGCACGCGCCTAAATCTTTTGCCATAGGC
>WRBX01000049.1 GCA_009784335.1 Oscillospiraceae bacterium | reverse complement strand
GGGAGATGCCGAGGAGGCGGCCGATTTCGGATTGGGTTTTGCCTTCGAAATAGCGCATCATGATGATGCTTCGCTCGTTGGCTGAGCATTTGGAAAGCTCGTTTTGGAGGAAGATTTTGAAGGTGACATCGTCTTCGAGCACCGATTCGTCGGCGGTGGATTCGAGCAGGGTGTTTTCGGTTTCGCCATGCTCTTCGAATAGGGATTCGTGGGCGAGATTTGCGTCCATTGCGCGGGCGAGCTCTTCCACTTCCACCTCTAAATCGGCGGCAATTTCGTGTAGGAAGGGCTCGCGGCCTAGCTCCACGCCGAGCTTTTCGCGGGTTGCTTTGGCTTTGGCATTTAAATCTTTGAGTGAGCGGCTGACTTTTATCATGCCGTCATCGCGCATAAAGCGCCTGATTTCGCCGATTATCATGGGTACGGCATAGGTTGAAAAGGCTGTTTGGAACGAGCAATCGAATTTTTGGATGGCTTTGACGAGGCCGATGGAGCCGAGTTGGAAGATGTCGTCGGGCTCGTAGCCGCGGCCATAGAAGCGCTTGGCGATATTCCAGATTAGGCCGATGTTTTGCTCGACCAATTGGTCGAGTGCTATTTTATCACCGTTTTGGGCGGCGGTAATTTGTTCGTATATTTGCTTCATATGTAGCATTTAGCATTTAGTTTTTTTGCGACACTTTGGCTTGCACAATTAAATGCTATATGCTATATGCTAAACGCTTATTTTCTTGCGTAGTGTTACCTTAGTTCCTTTATTTTGGGCGGAATTCACGCTGACTTCATCCATGAAAGTTTCCATTACGGTGAAGCCCATGCCGCTGCGCTCGAGCTCGGGCTGGGTGGTGTAGAGCGGCTCACGCGCTTTTTCTATGTCGGAAATGCCGCGGCCGGTGTCGATGATAACGACTTCCAAGAGTTTATCGTCGAAGAGGGTGCATTCGAGGGTGACGAAACCGGCGGAATCGGCATAGCCATGCACTATCCCGTTGGTGACTGCTTCGGATACGGCGGTTTTGATATCCGAAAGCTGCTCGATGGTGAGGGGTAGGGTGGAGACGAAGCCGGCGACAACTGCGCGGGCGAATGCCTCGTTTTTGGATATTCCTAGTATTTCCATTCTAATTTGATTCGTTATGTTCATTGATTTCTCCTTTCAGTTGAAACAGCATTTAGTATTTAGCATTTAGCATTTATTTTCCATATACGATAGCTAAATACTAAACACTAGATGCTAGATGCTCTTAAATTGCTTCTTTTATTTCCGGAATAATGCGCAAAAGGCCGGACATTTGTACAAGTTTGTCGATGCAGGTGTGGATGCCGCTGAAGGCGACGGTGCCGCCATAGGCTGTGACTTTTTTGTAGCGGCCCATTATGATGCCGATGCCGGAGCTATCCATAAAACCGACGCGCGATAAATCGAAAATAAGTTTGGCGGGCGGCTGGCTATCAATATTTTCATCTATTTTGCTGCGGATTTCGTTTGTTACATGATGATCTAAATCGCCGATTATTTTTATGGTTAGGGTATCTCCCATTCTTTCGAGTTCCATGATTTTCACCTCATAGATATATTAACTGGAAAGTTTTCCCAGTTTCAAGATAAATCATTCGACATTTTTCGACATGCCAGGATTTAGGGTTCAGGATTCGGGATTCAGGTGAATGCTGTGCTTCGAAGTGTTTAGGAATTGGTGGTTTTGGGAATGATAATCGTAGGGGCGATGGTCCCCATCGCCCGTGGGCGACTGGGACGGTCGCCCCTACATTGAAAGGAAAAAATTATGCAGAAATACAATGATTTAGTGGAATTGATTCGGAACGAGGATGAGGCGCATCGATATTATTATCGCTTGCCGTCGTATGTGCGCGACCATATTGAGACGCGGGCGAGCAATGTGAATTCATTTGAGAGCTTAAAAGATTATGCCGAGAATTTGCTGGCGGGGGATAAATGAAAAAACCTGCAATTGTTCTTGCAAGTTTTTTATAATTCGTTTTCGAGGCTGCTTTACTATTAATGATGCTTGGCTAAATACTGATCTTTTATATACCTAATTGTGTCGTTTATTTCATTCCTGGCTTCTTCTTCAGATGCGCCTTTATCTATAAGTTTATTGTATCTAAAATATAATAGAGGTGTTTTTTCTTTATTAGGCACTTCGCCTTTTTCAAGCAGCAAAAGCCTTCTCTCAATTTTTTCAACAGGTATATCATCTGCAAATGAAAATCTTTCACCTTTTTTATCCAAATCATACGCTATTTTCCATCTAATTGATTCTTCCGGTTGCAATAAAACTTTTTTGTTCTCCTTGTGTTTGCTTTTTTCAGGTTGTGGAAACACTATTCTTTCTATTGCTTTATCTGAGAATCCTTCTTCTCTTAATGCAATAACCTGTTCGCTTTTACCATCGAGTTTTGGTGAGAGATTTACTTTTGTTTTTTTCCTTTTCCTTCTCGGCGCTCTTTCTTCTCGCTCAAAATGTTTTAAGTAGCTGGGTATGGAGGTTGCTTTTACACCTAATGATTGAGATATCTGCGTATAACTGAAACCTCTTTTATCTAAATCGCGAACTAATCTTGATATTACAGGCCCGCTTCCCGTAGCTTCGATTAAACCTGCTTTTCTCGCTTTACAAATTAAACCTTGTGCTCGTTTTTTTCTTATACCCATTTCTATTGCTATTTCTTCTGCTATTTCACCCATTACTATTTTATTCTCTCTCACTTTTTGAACTATTGCTTCTATGGTTTCCGAGTCTCCCTGATATAATCTTTTTTTCTTTTCATTGTATAGCGTTGCAACTTTTTCAACCGTCGGCTTTTGCTTTTTTGGATTTCTTTTGTTATGTCGTGGTGTGTAACCATTTTTTTCCGCAACAATCAAAAGCCTTTCGACTTCTTCTGCTGTTATTTTTTTCATTTTTGCAATTGTTTCTAATCTATATCCCAGGTTATTAAGATCTGCTACTCTTTGCTCTATCGGTTTTGCCTTTTCACCTGTATATCGGACATTGTTTGATATATTCATACCTTTTTCGCGTGCAAATCTTACATAACTGGGCACCGAATTTTCTTCTACATCCAGAATATTCGATATTTCCTGATTGCTTTTTCCCAATATGCTATATAATACCAATGCTAATTCCCAAATTTTCGTTGGTTCTTTTTCTAATTTATTTCGATTTCTTGCAAGAGTTAGGGAATGAATAACATTTTTTTTAGTTAGCCCCAACTCATTTGTGATTTCTTCGATTACTTTTTTATTGCTTCTGATTTTTTTTGCCATTGCTATTACTGTTTCTTCGATTTCATTCATTATCAACTTTTTTTTGGTAGGCTTAGCTTTGGCTAATTCACTTTTTAATTCATCAAGCGTTTTTTCCTTTGATAAATCTTTAATTCCTTCTTCTAGTTTTTTCTTCTTTTCTTTAAACATCTCTGCAATTATTTCATAATTGCAAAGCTCGCCCAGCCTTTGTCGCTCCTTAATATACTTCTTTTTTGGAGTTTCATAACCGGCTTCTTTAGCTTGCAAAAGAAGCTTTCTAACTTCCTTCGGAGTTATATCTTTTATAACAGCGATTTTCTCGATTTTGTGCCCATAGTAGCGCAAATCTGCTACTCGCTCCATTAATGGTTTTATTGGTCTCCCCATATTACTCCCCACCTTCGAAAGCATAATAACATATATTCTCTGCTTTGTCAATTAAAATGAAAATCGGATTTAGGAGCGCAATTTGAATACGATAACGCCGCCGATCATGAGGAGGAGACCGATGAATTTGGTCCAATGAAAGATGACTTTTTCGGTGCCGAGGAGGCCGAAAGCGTCGATAATTGCGGCGACGAGGACTTGCGAGATGAGGATAATTGAGATTGCGATTGTGGGGCTGAGCCCTTTGATTCCGAGCATAACGGTGATTGTGATGACGATTGCAAGCGCGCCGCCGAGCCAATAGATTTTATTTACATCGAGAATGCCTTTGAAATGGCCGCTGCCGAGGAGCCAAAGGGCGAGCAGCGAGAGGATGAAGGCGGTGCCTTGCACGAAGGCGTTGGCCTCATAAAGCCCGATTTTTTCACTGAGGCGCGTGTTGATTACACCTTGGAAGCTCATGGCGGCGCCGGCGATAATGCTGAAAATTATGGATAACAAAAAATCACCTCTTAGGGTGATTTTTTGCTAAAATTTGAAGAAATATACAGGATTTAGATTTTCGGCACTTCACTTCCAATTTCGCCGTTTGTTCCAATTTGTTTATGCCTTTGCATCTCGGCTCTAATGCTTTTTTGTATTTCTATGGCATTTTTTGATTCAGTCTTAATTGTAGTGAATATGCGATTTCCCTTTTCATCTGGTTCGCTGATATCATCATAAATCGGTTGGCAAACAATATGCCCTTCCCCATCGGCCAAACCTACAAGTCGCGTTCCGCATTTTAAAAAATGGGCTACGGGTTCATTATACATATTGGTGATGCCTTTAGCATGTCTCATGAGCTTTAATGATATTTTTTCTTCACTTACAGCTTCGATATATATTTTTCTAAGCCCATCTACCTCTTTATACCCTAGTTCATATTCTGATTCATTTAATTGATTAATATTGGTTTTCATTTTAACTCATATCCTTTCAACTTATCTACCTAGATTTTGAATTTTTGCCGTGACTTCAAATTTTTTGGCTTGCTCAATTTGCTCGGGCGAGAATTTAATGTCGTCTGTGTATAATGTCGTAAATGGCATTTCTTTATCAGTGCCGATGCCCATTGCTTTTCGCTCAATTGATTCCTCAAAAGTTTCTGCGCCCAGCGACCTTGGGTATTTAAAGCGCCCGTTTGTGTTGTATGCAAGCATTTCTTCGGCCGGCAAATTCTCCAACACTTTTGACAATTCTTCCTTCACCACTTCAATTGGTGCATCTTTCATTTCAAGCTCTTTTCTCTTTAGGCTCAATTTTTTATTAGCCATTTCAAGCTTGCGCTCCAAGAATTCATCAAATGAAGAAAATGGCTCATCAAGATTTTTTCTAATCGCTTCCAGCTCATTTCTTTCATCTTCCATTAGAAAATCAGTCAGCTTTTTCTTAAGAATTTGATTGCATTCTTTGGCTTCAATATAAGCTAATCTCATATTGAGCCATTCGCCTTTGTCGTTGAGGTATCCCATTTGGGAATTCGCCATAAATTTGTTATAGCGATCGTCTTTCTGCCCATTATACCTCCTTTCAGCAATACTGTTTTTAATCTGCTCGTAATTCTCCCCCACAAACTTTAGTTCATCGACTTTGATGCATGCTGCGATAATCATAATTAACTCCTCCTTAATTTTTACTTATACTATTAGTATAGCAGGAAAAATAATCTTGTCAACTATTTAAAGTTTTCAATCAACCTAAGGAAATTAGAATAAAAGTATTCTAATAGTAGAAAGAGGTTTTGAGATGGTTGACTTCGGAGAAAGATTGAGGCAATTGCGGACGGCAAAATCACTGTCGCAAGGGCAGTTGGCGGAGCGCCTGAGCGTG
>WRBX01000048.1 GCA_009784335.1 Oscillospiraceae bacterium | reverse complement strand
ATTTTCAGAGTTTTCAAGATTATGGATTTCAGTTGCTATCTCATTTTTATAGTTTAAGATATCCGCAATCTCTGAGCCATATTTGCGCTTCAGCGAAAAAATCGCATAAATTCTGCTTTCGATTTCTTCCAAGCTTTGCCCGCCGCTCTCGCATGCCTCAATCTGCGAATTAATCCCATGCGCCAGCTCTGAAATCTCATTTTTAATATTTTGCACAGAGTTGGCATTTTCATCACTTAAGTTCAAAAAAGCCTTATGTATGCCTGCCAGCTCATCTAAAATCGAGTTTTCCTTCTCATATAGTGAATTATATGCGGAATGCAAGGCAGATAAAATGGCATCGAGATTTTTGACAGTGTTCTTCTGATTCTCGAGAGCCGCATCTTCGCCAAGCTGCGGATTCACGAGCTCAATCTCATTTAGCTGAAATTTCAGCATGTCAAGCCGCTGCAGCTTATTGCTCTCATTCTCTTCTAAATCAATAATCTGCTTTGAAACCGCATCAAATTCATGCTTTGCGATTACATACTCATTATTTTCAATATCATTTTGCGCAAACTCATCCAAAATCTCAATATGCTTTGCAGGGTTTAAAAGCGACTGATTATCATGCTGCCCATGGATATTAACTAAGTTTTCCGCTCGCTCTTTCAGCTGCGCGACTGTTACAAACTCGCCGTTAACTTTGCAGACATTCCTGCCATCAAGATGAATCTCGCGATATAAAATCAGTTGTTCACTATTGTCATAGAAAATAGCCTGCACAATAGATTTGGTAGCTCCGGTGCGGATAATATCACGGCTGGCGCGATTGCCCAAAATCAAATTTATCGCATCTATTATGATGGATTTGCCGGCAGCCGTCTCGCCCGTAATGCAGTTAAACCCTGCGCCAAACTCGATTTCCATCTTCTCAATAACCGCAACATTTTCAATTAAAAGATTAGTTAGCATAGTTTTCCCCATAGATAAAAGGACAGTTCTAAATAAACCGTCCCCAATTCTATTTAGTTTTCCGCAGTTTCGTCTGCCGGAGTTTCCTCAGGCGCGGCTTCTTCTACCGGTGCAACCTCTTCGGTCACAGCCTCTTCAGGCGCAACTTCCTCTGGAGCGCTCTCCTTTGGCTCCTCTACCACAGGCGCTTCCTCTTTTTTAGGCTTCTCCGGTGCCTTTTCCTTCTTAGCTACAGGCTCAGGTGCAGGCGCTGCCGCATCCATGCGCTTTTTGAACTTATCAATTCTTCCGCGGGTATCAACAAATTTTTGATTACCTGTGAAGAAAGGATGGCACTTCGCGCAAATATCAACGGTGATTCCTTCGCTGGTTGAAGCTGTTTCCACCTCATTACCACATACGCATTTTATCGTTGTAGCCTTATAATTAGGGTGCAAATCTGTTTTCAAGTTAATTCCTCCAATTCTTTCGTTATACTATTAAATTCCTTGCCACCTTGTCAAGATTTTTGTAACAAAATTGTAACAATTCATAAAGTTTGACATATTTCGCATAATGTGTATAATAAGGATAATTGAATTTTTGCAAATCTCGTACGGGAAAGAGATTTGCACATATATAAATGAAAATACATTGTATTTTCCTTACCTAAAAGAAGGAGTTATTTTTGTGAATGAAATAAACAATAAAAAACCTAGCGGCAATGCTAGAAGAAATAGGCATTTTGCGCCTAAAAAAAGAAAGCAAACAGATAAGAGGCCAACCTCGAAGCTAAAGATTATCCCGCTCGGCGGGCTGGGCGAGATTGGCAAGAATGTGACTGTGCTCGAATACGAAAATGATATTATTATCATCGATTGTGGCATGGGTTTTCCCGATGAAAATATGCTTGGCATCGATATTGTGCTGGCGGATTTGACATACCTAAAAAACAATCGCGATAAGATTCGCGGGCTATTTATCACGCACGGGCATGAGGATCATATCGGCGGAACGCCTTATTTGCTCAAAGAAATCAATGTGCCGATTTATGCTACCAAGTTTACTTTGGGCCTGATTGAACGGAAGTTGAATGAGCATAGGCTGGATAAAATCGCGCAGACTAAGGTGGTTAAAGCGGGCACAACAATTCGCGCCGGTAAATTCTCGGTTGAATTTGTGCGGAATAATCACTCAATTCCCGATAGCTGCAGCTTGGCAATCAAAACACCGGTGGGCACAATTTTCCACACAGGCGATTTTAGGCTCGATACCCATCCCGTTTCGGGCGATATGATGGACATCACCCGCATAGCCGAGCTTGGCAAAGAGGGCGTGCTTGCGCTGATGAGCGATAGCACTAATGTTGAGCGCCCGGGATATTCGCGCAATGAGACCTCGCTCGACTATATTATTGATGACATTTTCTCCGATAAAACTCGTAGAATTATCGTCACCACTTTTGCATCTAATGTGCATCGTGTGCAGCAATTTATTGATGCGGCGGTTAAAAATGATAGAAAAATCGCGATTTGCGGCCGCTCAATGGAAGATATCATTCAGGTGGCGATGGATCTCGGCTATGCAACCGTGCCTAAAAATTCGCTGATTTCGATCGACGAAATTAAGAAATATCCACCTGAGCGCCTACTGATTATGACCACCGGCTCGCAAGGCCAGCCGATGAGCGCCCTTGCGCGCATGGCATATTCCGAGCATCGCAAGGTGCAGATTAATTCCAATGATTTGATTATTTTCTCATCTTCGCCTATACCGGGCAACGAAAGCATGATTTCAAAGGTGATTAACGAGCTTTTCCGTAAGGGCGCAAAAGTGGTTTATGATGATGTGCATGTTTCGGGGCACGCCTATGCCGAGGAGCTTCGGCTGATTTTGAAGCTCACTAAGCCTAAATACTTTATCCCTGTGCACGGCGAATACCGTCATTTAAAAAAGCACGCTGAAATAGGCAAGGAAACAGGCGTGCGGCCGAATAATATTTTTGTTTTGGATACCGGAAATGTTCTCGAACTCGATGGCAGCGAGGGCAAAGTGGCGAATTCTGTGCAAAGCGGCGTGGTGTATGTCGACGGCCTTGGCGTTGGCGATATCGGCAATATCGTGCTCCGCGAGCGCAAAACCCTTTCGCAAGACGGAATCATCATCGCTATTCTACCTATTTCGCATGGGCAGATGCTTTCAAAGCCTGAAATCCTCTCTCGCGGCTTTGTTTATATTCGCGAGGCCGGCGATTTGATGGATGAATTAAACGGCGTGGTTACTAAGGTTATTAAGGAACTGCTTGCCGATGGCAAGACGCCGGATTGGAACACAATTAAGAGCAAAATCCGTGATTCGCTCGGCGATTTTGTATTCAAAAAAACCAAACGCAAACCGATTATCCTGCCGATTATTATTGAGGTGTAATTTTTCATATATTGGAGATATAAATGTGGAATTTTTTATGGAATGATTTCCCTACTTTTCTTAAGATTATTATGATAATCGTTTTTGTTCATAGTGCTTTTTGTTTAATTACAACTTGGACAAAGTCACATTTATTTTCGCAAATTGTAATAGCATTTAAATCTAGTAGAATTGGTTTCAAGTTTTTCATTCTCTTTTCAATGTTATCCGTAATAACGAGTATTGTTATACAGATAATAATTATCGCGTTATTTCTTAATATGCACTCGCTAACTTCAATGCTTAGTTATTTTGCACTTCCTTTTGCTTTTTCATATTGGCTTCTTTTGCATCCATTTATTGAATCTATCATTGCATCGATATTTTTCTTTCCATTTACGAAAATTTGCGACGAATGGAAGCACTATTGTGCAGAGTACTTATTTAAGGCCCAGTTTGATATAAATTAGCAACATTTTTTTAGAAAAAGGACGGCCACAATGGCCGCCCCTACGAAAGAACCAGAAATGGTTCTTTTTGATTATGTCGTCATTGCGAGCGAACGCGAAGCAATCCAGTGGCTTTATCCCAGTTTTCAAAGTCGCTGGATTGCTTCGTCCTCTTCGCTGCGCTACGAGTCCTCGCAAAGACATCAATTATGCTCTGAAATCTTAATTCCTGTTGTTTTCACGCTAGAATTTGAGATGATTATATCCCGAATTTGCGCTACATCGCCGGCGGTGAGGCCTTGGGCCTTTACAATCACATTGCACGAGCTCTCGCTTAAATAGCACACGGCGTTTTCATAGCCCTTAGCTTTGATTAAGTTCTCAATCGTTGTTTCTTGTTGCATCCAGCGCGTCTGCTTTGTTAGTTCGGCTGATTCTCCATTTTCCTCTAAGAGTTCCATTGATTTGCTCCTTGCATTATCGCGCTCATATTTGCTCTGAGTGAAATAATCTAGCTGCTGGGTTGCATCGCCCGGCGCAGAAGCCGGCTGGCTGCCATCCTGCGGGGTTACCCAATTTATCACGCCCGCCAGCACTACAATTGCTACCAATAGCGATAGCACTATTTGCTTGTTCATAACAATCTTTCTTAATTTTACCATTTAGTTTCCTCCTTCGATTGAAACATGTCTCCCCTGTTAAGGGGAGGCATACTATTTCCTACTTCTTCGGCAGCACTACCACCTTATGCGTCTTCACCCCCGTGAGTGCCACCACGGCTTGATTCAGCTGCATCGAAATATGCGGGTTATTGGCTCCGGCGGAGACCACCACCACTCCCTCTATTTTTGGCTTGAGCTCCTGCAGAACAAGCGGCTTATCCTTAGTGGTCACCACCTTGGAATCGCGGCTGGTGGTTTTGTTCTCGCCATTGACATTCTCGTTAATCTTCTCATCAGTCGCCAGCACATTCTGCGCACCGCCCGCAAGTGTGAGCATTACGCTGACCTCCCCCGCACCGCTAATCTGGCTGAGCACAGCCTCCAACCTATCCTGCAAATCATAGAGATATTCCTGCTCTGTTGCCTGCCAAACCTCTGCAGTGGCCTCACGCACCTTGCCGCTTCCGCCGCTCCAATTGCCGAATGCCACCAAAAGCAGCCCAACTAGCAGCAAGCAAGGCAGCAGTAGCTTCTTCCCTCGCTCATCTAAAAGTGATTTCGCTGCATCCATAAGTTTCGATAAGCTCATTTCTAACCTCCTTTCGATACCTATCAGCGCAGCCGGCGACATTGATACTAGTAATCGAATGCCGCTCCCCAAGCTGCACATCTATATTTAACTCCCCATAATTTTTCAAGCGCTCCTGCATATCGCTTTCAAGCTTTTTTGCGAAAGTTTCTTCGAGTAAAGCATTTTTACTTTCCACCACTTGAACTCCAAAGTCTTTCTCAAAAATGTTCACAGCATCTATGTTTAAAATTGGCTTGATTACCAGCACAATCAGCATTAGCCCCAGCACCAGTTTGGCATATTTTTTAATTGATTGGCTTGGCAGCAACATCTCGGTTATGGAGGCAACTATCATGAATGCGCTTATCACCAGCGCCCAGTTTTTAATAGAGTCCACTATTACCCCCTATGCGAACAAGCACCGCTATATTCACAAAAAACATTATGCTAACAATCATAAGCATCAACAAAATCAGCGTCATATTAGCCGAAATATCATTGATGCACTTTGAAATTTTGCTATCGACAATCGGCTCCAAAATCCCGCCTGCGAGCTTCAT
>WRBX01000047.1 GCA_009784335.1 Oscillospiraceae bacterium | reverse complement strand
GGGCAAAAAACTCTATGAAAGATTGCTCGTAGGGGACGCCGTCTCGGGCGTCCCGCACATCGAAGGACATGACCCCAATAATGTAGGGGCTAACTATGTTCGCCCATCTTTGAAAGAAGACATAGTTTTTCCATTACCTCCCCACATCGTCGGCGAATTCAATCTGGAAAATGCCGCTATTGCTTATAATATCTGCAAAACCCTAGGCCTTTCCGAAGAGCAAATTATTGAAGGTTTCGCCAATTTCAAAGGCGTTAATGGCCGCATGGAGGTCGTCCACGATGGCGATTTCAAAGTTATTATTGATTATGCTCACACTCCCGATGGCCTGGAAAATATCCTCAAAACCGCTCGTGAATTCACAAAAGGCCGCCTTATTATCCTATTCGGCTGTGGCGGCAATAGAGATAATAAAAAGCGCCCCATAATGGGCAAAGTCTGCGCATCACTTGCCGATTTTTGCATTGTAACTTCCGATAATCCTCGCACAGAGAATCCTGAAAAAATTATCGAAGAAATTGTTGTCGGAATGCTCCCTTGCAAAAAAACTATAATAACTAGTCGCCATGATGCCATCAAATATGCACTCGAAAATGCAAAAAAAGATGATTGCATTATTCTGGCCGGCAAAGGCCATGAAGATTATCAAATAATCGGAAAAGAAAAAATCCGCTTCAACGAGCACGAAATAGTGAGGGAAATACTATGGAAAAACTAGCAATTGGCGAAATAGAGCGCATAACCGATTGCAAAATCATCGCTGCCGAAGGCAATTGCAATGATTTTGTTGATGATATCACTATCGACACACGCAAGCCTGCCACCACCACCTCGCTCTATATCCCAATCAAAGGCGACAATTTTGATGGCCATAATTTCATTCAAGAATTTTTGAGTAAATCGGGAGGTTTCGCGCTGGATTGCCATGACGGCAAAAAAGCATTAGGCGATATTGCCCGTAGTTATCGTAGTAAATTTTCGATTCCGGTTGTCGCAATAACCGGCTCCAATGGTAAAACTTCCACCAAAGAAATGATTGCCGCGATTAGCAAAGCTCAGTTTAATACGGTTTCTACCCAAGGAAATCTAAATAATGATATTGGCGCGCCACTTTCTATTCTAAACATCTATAAATCAACCGAAGTTGCCGTGTTGGAAGCCGGTATGAATAATCCCGGTGAGATCAGTTATATATCCTCGATAATCCGCCCCACCATCGCTGTTTTCACTAATATCGGCACAGCACATATCGGCAACCTCGGAAGCCGTGAAAACATTTTCAAGGCAAAAATGGAATTGCTTGATTTTATAGATGCTGATGGCAGTATTATACTAAATGCAGATGATGATATGCTTTGGAGTATTGATGGCACATTTCCTCATAAATTCACCTCTTTTGGCATTCATAATGAAAAAGCTTTTTTGCGTGCAATTAATATTATTGAAGATGGAAATGGAATCAAATTTGATTTAGTGCTTAATGATGTAAATCATTCTACCAAACTAAAACTACATGGGATGCACAGCATATATAACGCTTTAGCAGCCATTGCTGTTGGTATCGAGCTTGAAATAGCGTTCGAAAGTATAATCGAACAAATAACTATGATAACTACTGAAACAATTGATAGGCAAAATATAATTGAAAAAAACGGAATCACAATTATTGATGATTGTTATAATGCAAATCGAGATTCCATGCTATCAAGTCTTGCAATGCTTAGCAACCTTAAAACCGAGGGTAATAAATATGCAGTTCTCGGCGATTTATTGGAACTTGGCAACTTCAATGAAGAATTCCATGAAGAAATCGGCAAATATGCAAATAGCCTTAATCTAAAAGGAATTTTCACTATCGGCGAATCTTCAAATAAACACATTGAAAGCATCTCAAAAAATGATAACATAGAAGAGCTTTTCGTCAATTTGAAATCTATCCTAAAAAAAGATGATATGGTACTAATAAAAGCATCAAACGCTATCGGCCTCAAAAAACTAGTAAAACTATTGGAGGGAAATCTATGATTGCTCCATCAATACTAATCATACTAATCTCATTTATTATCAGCACTCTCACTACCGCCGTTCTCATCCCCATCCTGCGGCGACTAAAATTCGGCCAAGCTATCTTGCAAATCGGCCCTTCTTGGCATAATAAAAAAAGCGGCACTCCAACCATGGGCGGAATCAGCTTCATTTTTTCGATAACCATGACAACCATCATCGCCCTCGCCTTGAACCTATTTGAGTTCACAATTCGCGATTTATCTATACTCATCTTTGCCTTTGCATTCGGCGCCATCGGATTTTTGGACGATTTTATTAAGGTAGTGCTAAAACAAAATCAAGGCCTTAGAGCATATCAAAAATTCGGATTGCAGCTCGTAGTATCAGCTATTACAATCTGCTTCCTCTATTTTTCGGGAAATATTTCCCCGGAAATAATCATTCCATTCAGCGATTTTAAGCTAAGTCTCGGCATTTGGTACATCCCCCTGATGATTTTTGTAATTCTTGCAACAGTCAATGCAGTTAATTTAACCGATGGTTTAGATGGCCTTGCAACCTCAGTAACTACCATAGCAGTGCTAGCTTTTGCCACTCTGGCATATATCGCTAATCAATATGGTGCCTTCGCTATCGGCATAATAATAGTTGCTTCCCTCCTGGGTTTTCTAATATTCAACACCCACCCTGCAAAAGTGTTTATGGGCGATACCGGATCGCTTTTCCTCGGCGGTATCATTGCTCTTTTTGCAATCTGCCTTTCAAATCCACTAATAATTATCCTAGTAGGATTCATATACTTAATTGAAACATTATCAGTGATAATGCAAGTGATTTACTTTAAAGCCACAAAGGGCAAACGAATATTCTTGATGACTCCAATTCATCATCATTACGAGAAAAAAGGTTGGAGTGAGAAGAAGATAGTTTTTACATTCACTATGATAACTATAATAACTAGTGCGTTGGCACTTATCTCATAAACGGAGATTTACATATGTCACAACCACCAACAAAAATTAAGAAGCACCCATTTGATTCCCAGCTTTTCATAGTCGTAATTGCGCTTCTAGCTTTCGGCCTTATTATGGTGTTTTCTTCCAGTTCCGAAGCCGCAAGAGCTAAATTTTCCAATCCATATTACTTTATTCAACGCCAAGGCCTATGGGCATTAATCTCTTTATGCGCCATGTTTTTCTTCTCAGTATTTAACTACAAAGTGTTAAAAAAACTTGCCACACCTGTCCTAATAATATCTATCATCTTGCTCATAGTCGTTCTCATTTTCGGCACAGATGTAAACAATGCAAAACGCTGGATTAACCTCGGTTTCTTCTCTGTTCAACCTTCCGAAATCACCAAAATAGCTGTCATTTTATTCTTCGCAAGCTCGCTCACCGCCATGCGTAGCAAGCTAAAAAACTTCCTGCATGGCCTCTGCCCATATCTACTAGTTTTGCTAGTTATTGCAGGCTTGGTTATAATTGAACCTCACTTATCCGCAACTATAGTAATCGTTCTAATCGGCTGCATTATGCTGCTTATCGCCGGTGCAAAAATGAAACATTTTATATTGCTTGCGATCCCCGCAGCTTGTGCACTTGTTGTCGCTATTTTCACAGCCGAATATCGGCTAAAACGAATAACATCATTCTTAGACCCATTCGCCGATAAATTAGGCGATGGCTGGCAAATAATCCAATCGCTATATGCCATATCCTCAGGCGGCATCTTTGGCCTCGGCCTCGGCCAATCGCGCCAAAAATTCCTCTACATCCCCGAGCCGCAAAACGACTTTATCTTCTCAATAACCGCCGAAGAACTTGGGCTTTTGGGCGCAATTCTCATCATCGGCCTCTTTACCTTTCTCATCTACCGCGGCATCCGCATCGCCATCACAGCACCGGACACATTCTCCGCGCTCCTCGCCACTGGAATAATCGCAAAAATCGCCGTTGAAACTGTCATAAATATCGCCGTTGTGACCTCATCCATGCCCGTAACCGGCATGCCCCTCCCCTTCTTCTCCTACGGCGGCACCACCCTGCTAATCAATATGTCTGCCATGGGAATCCTGCTCAATATCTCGCGCTATTGCAAAACTTCTCACATAAAATCCAAATAAATCTTTTTATTGACATTCTCTGCCCTTCTTTGTATATTTAATATTAAAGTCCCCCATCGCACCCCACCGAGAAAAATTGTTAGTTCGCAAAGCGAACGATATTTTTCTCGGAAGAGGAGCAATCACGGAGCATCGTCGTGCTAATTGCACCGCTAGGTGCAATAACGACAGCGTAGTGGATTGCGACGAGCCCTCGTAGTTAAACGGATATAACACAGCCCTCCGAAGGCTGTATTGTGCGTTCGATTCGCGCCGAGGGTGCCATAGTTTTAATAGTTTTGGAGTGTTCATGAAAATCCTATTCGCATGCGGCGGAACGGCCGGGCATATCAATCCGGCGCTCGCCATTGCCAATAAATTAGCGGAAAACAAGGAGAATGAAGTTCTCTTTGTTGGCACGCAAAAAGGCATGGAAGCTCGGCGCATTCCCGAGGGCGGCTTTGATATAAAATTCATCGAAATCTCCGGGCTAAATCGCAAAAATCTATTCAAAAACCTTTCTCTTCCTAAAAAAATCGTAAATTCAATTAAGCAAAGTAAGCAGATTGTCAAAGAATTTCAGCCTGATTTTGTTATCGGCACCGGCGGATATGTAACCCTCCCGGTTATCTATTCCGCCCATAAACTCGGCATAAAGACTCTAATCCATGAAGTAAATTCCGTCGCCGGTCTTGCAACCAACTTGCTCTCAAAATATGCCGATATCATAACCTGCGCTTTTGAAAACACAAAGATAAAAACTAGCAAAACTATCCACTGCACCGGCAACCCCATCCGCCCGGAACTTCTCCGTCATTGCGAGCTATCGAAGCAATCCAGCGACTTTAATTCTCAGCCTTCGAAGCGCACACCCCAGCCCGTAGGGGCAACCCCACACTTAGTGGAAGCGGATTGCTTGAGAGGTAGCGCATCACCTCTAAGTGTGGGGCGCCCGCACTTCGAAGAACCTCATTCAACTGTCAACTATCAACTGTCAACTGCTAACTGCCTCCTCCGCCAAAAACTCGGCTTCGATTCCCGTCCAATAATCCTCGCTTTCGGCGGCAGCCTCGGCGCCGAAGTGCTAAATAATGCCATCGAAAAACTTGTCCTCGAAAACAACGATAAATACCAAATAATCTGGGCCACCGGCGAACGCTACTTTGAGGATATACGCAACCGCCTTGTAGAGGACGCCGCCCTCGGCGTCCCGACTTCGAAGAATTCACATTCATCCTGTCAACTGTCAACTGCCAACTGTCAACTGGTTCCCTATATCCACAATATGTCCGAGCTCCTCCCCATCGCCGATATCGTCATTACTCGCGCAGGCGGCGTGCTCTTCGAAATCCTCGCGCTAGGCAAGGCCTCTATCATCATCCCATCCCCCAATGTAACCGCCAACCACCAAGTGAAAAATGCCGAAAATCTCGCGAAAAAAGGAGCAATTAATATGCTCCTTGAAGAATATATCGAAACCCTCCCCCAGGTTATCGAACAAACTATAAAAACTCGCAAAACTTTAGAAACTAACGCCCTAAAGCTTGCCAAGC
>WRBX01000046.1 GCA_009784335.1 Oscillospiraceae bacterium | reverse complement strand
GCCGTCGGCCATGTTGAGGCCGGCCTGCGCTCGTTCGATAAATATTCCCCATTTCCCGAGGAAATAAATCGCAAGGTTACCGGCGTGATTGCGCAATATCACTTTGCGCCAACTTTTCATAACTGGCAGAATTTGGTTAATGAGGGTGTGGATGAAACTTCGATTTTTGTCACCGGCAACACCGTTATTGATGCAATAAAAATGACCGTCCGCGATGATTATGAGTTTAAAAATGAGAAGCTAAAAGCTATCCCCGAGCTTGTAGGGGACGCCGTCCGCAGCAATCCGTCTTCGAAGAAGCAACATTCAAAATCTTCGAAGCCCAACATTCACCTAAATCCTAAATCCCGAATCCTGAATCCTAAAATAATTCTGCTCACCGCCCACCGCCGCGAAAATCTCGGCCAGCCCCTCGAAAACATCTGCCAAGCCGCCAAAAGCCTCGCTGAAAACAATGATGTCACCATTATTTACCCCGTCCACCTCAATCCAAAAGTGCTGGAACCTGCAAATCGCATCCTCGGCTCGCTCCCAAATGTCCACCTTACCCTGCCCCTCGAAGTCGATGATTTGCATAATCTCATGGCAAAATGCTCGTTTGTGCTCACCGATAGCGGCGGCCTGCAAGAAGAAGCTCCAAGCCTTGGCAAGCCTGTGCTGGTGCTCCGCACTGAGACCGAGCGCCCCGAGGCAGTCGACGCCGGCACTGTGAAAGTGATTGGCGTCCAAAAAGAGCATATAATTATGGAGGCCGAACGACTGCTATATGACCAAGAAGCCTACAATAAAATGGCCAAAGCTGCCAATCCTTATGGCGATGGCACCGCCAGCGAGAAAATAGTTGCGCAAATCTTGACAATGAAACCTTAATTGTGCTATGCTTTTTTAGTTGTAAACAAATATGTAAAAAGGAATGAAAACAAAAAATGAAAAATCTACTTAAATTTGTAAACGATCCGCAAAAACGCAAGGATTTGCCCAAGCTGCAAGTTGGCGATTTTGTGCAAGTTTATATCAAAATCAAGGAAGGAAACCGCGAGCGCGTGCAGATGTTCGACGGCACGATTATCGCGATGAAAAATGGCAAGCGCATTTCCGCCACGATTACCGTGCGCAAGATTGCATCGGGCGTGGGTGTTGAAAAAGTGTTTATGCTCCACTCGCCTGCGATCGATAGAATCAAGGTTGTTCGCCATGGTAAAGTTCGCCGCGCCAAGCTTTATTACCTCCGCGACCGCGTTGGTAAGGCAGCAAAAGTAACCGAGCGCATTGTTGCAAAGTCAGTTGAAAGTGAACAGTTGACAGTTGACAGTATTACCCCGGAAGCTCCTGTTGTGGCTGAAGAACCCGCGGACGAGGCACCCGTAGGAGCTCGCCTTGGTGAGCCCGTTGAAGAGGTTGTCGCAGAGGAAACTCCTATTGCGGCTGAAGAACCCGCGGACGAGGCACCCGTAGGGGACGATGCCCTCATCGCCCCGGCCGAAGAAGCTACCGATGAAACTCTCACAACCCCAGAAGAACCGCCAACAGAAGAACCAACTACCGAATAGCATTTGTAGGGGCGACCATTGGTCGCCCGTCTTCGAAGAAACTACATACTAAATTACGGAGAAAAAAATGTCCGACAAAACCAAACTAATCCTGCGAGAATGTTTCGAATGGTTTATCGCCATCGCCGCCGCATTCGCCATCGCTTTTTTGCTGCGCCAATTTGTGTTCACCTTGGTCGAGGTTCGCGGACCGTCAATGGAAAACACTCTGCATAATAAAAATCGCTTGTTCGTCTACCGCCTTTTCTATCAGCCGCATAATGGCGATATCGTAGTTTTCGATCCGCCGCACGCAAATGAGCTCTATATTAAGCGCGTTATCGCGATCGAAGGGCAAACTGTTAATATCGATTATGAAAGAAATGTAGTTTATGTCGACGGCGAAATTATCGATGAGCCATATATAAAAGAGCATGATTTGAATAAGGATTCCAGGCAGAGCGTGCTCCCCACCACTGTTCCCGCCGGGCATGTATTCGTGATGGGCGATAACCGAAATCATAGCTTAGATAGCCGATATCCTGATGTCGGTATGATTGAGAATAAAAAGCTGCTCGGCAAAGCTGTGCTGCGTGTTTGGCCATTTAAAGAATTCGGCGGGCTATATAATTATGAATGAAAAATCATACGGAAATATTAATGTCATCCAATGGTATCCGGGCCATATGGCAAAAGCGAAACGCGAAATCAGTGAGATTTTGCGTTTTGTTGACATTGCCGTAATCATCGGCGATGCCCGCCTGCCAAAATCCTCCATCAACCCCGAAATCTTTGATATCTTGGGCAATAAACCCTATATCATCGCCCTAAACAAAGCTGATTTAATACCTCCCCTGTTAAGGGGAGGTGGCATCGACAAAGTCGATGACGGAGGGGTTCGCATTTCCTCGCTCGATGGCACAAACTTTGGTCAGCTCAAAACCGCAATCAACAACAAAATCCACACCGCCAAACTCCGCGAAAAATCTCGTGGCCTCGAAAACCGCGCAATCCGCATCCTCGTCGTCGGCTGCCCCAACACAGGAAAATCCGCATTTATCAATAAATTCGCCGGCCGCTCTGCCATGGAAGTTGCTAATCGTGCAGGCGTGACAAAAAAGCAGCAATGGATAAAAGTGCGCTCAGGCGGCCAAAATTATGACCTGCTCGATACCCCCGGCATCCTCCCCCCAAAATTCGAAACCCGGGCCCAAGGCGAGCGCCTGGCATGGATAGGCGCCATCAAGGAAGACATTTTGGACAAAATCGAAATCGCCGTCGCCCTCTGCGGTTTTCTACATAACATCGAAGATAATAACGAAAAATATGATAAGTTTTTGGAAATCGGCCGCGCCAAAGGCCTGCTCATTCGCGGCGGCGAAATCGACGAAGAACGCACCGCAAAACTCCTCCTAACCGATTTCCGCAGCGGCAAACTGGGAAAATACATTTTGGAATAGCACAAAAATTTTCTAAAAGTTTCAAAATTTGACAAAGCAAAGAAAATATGCTACTATGTTTTTAGTTAAATGATTGGTAAAGAATTTTGCCACAAGGGGGATTATTTTTATGAGAAAACTTTATTTAGCAGCAGCACCATTACTATTTCTTGGGGGTTCTATTTTTTCGAGTTGCACGCAGGATTCATCAAATTACATAGGCGCCGAGAGTCACAGAAAAGAAGCTGCCGCAAAAATCATGCCAGACAGTGCAACCACGAATGCTGGTGCAAGCTTTTTGTCTGTTGTTCAATCTTATTTGGGAAAAGAAGGCAAAACTGGTCCAGCTGACAGAATACTTTTTCGCGAAGCATGCGATGCAATAGCAGAATCAAAAGATATTAGCGCAGAAGATTTGCATATGCTTGCGCAAATTGAAATTCATTATCTCCAGGCTTCAGTTTTGAAAAATTCTAAAGTTGGTATTAACACAATGAAAATGCTAAAAAATGAGGGTATGATTGTGGCTGAAGCAATGGCCCACGCACTAGATTTGAAAGCCTCTGAAATCGAATTTAGTGATTTGAGAGAAATAGCAGATAGTGATGTTCCTTTTGTTGAATTAAAGGCAAAAAGAATGATGATTCAAGGAAAATATAAAAAAGAGTCTATAAGCAAAAGCGATAGCATTCCACCGCTAACTTTTTAACTTTTTTGACAAGCAATCCATATAATGATATTAAAATGGCATACTGCGTTTTGACGCTATGCCGTTTTTTTGTAGGGGCGACCGTCCTCGGTCGCCCGCGGGCGATGGAGACCATCGCCCCTACAACGCACGCGAGTGACACATAACCGTAGGGGGCGGCGTCCTCGACGCCCCATCTTCGAAGCGCATACCCCAGCATCGTAGGGGACGCCGTCCCGGGCGTCCCGCACTTCGAAGCACAACATTCACACTAAACCCTAAATCCTAACCCCTAACCCCTTTTCACATAGGAGCAAATATGCCTACATTCGAGCATGAACTTGCATTACACAACCAAGGCTACACCCACATAATCGGTATCGACGAAGCCGGGCGAGGCCCGCTGGCCGGCGATGTTTATGCCGCCGCCGTTATTTTGCCGCTCGACTTTGCGCCACGCGATATCACCGATTCAAAAAAACTCACCGAAAAAAAGCGCGAAGAATTATTCGATTATATAACCAAAAACTGCACCGCCTATGGAATCGGCCTTGCCACCGTCGCTGAAATCGACCAATTCAACATCCGAAACGCCGCATTTTTGGCCATGAAACGCGCTATAGATAACTGCCTCTGCTCCCCCGCGTGCGTAGGGGACGATGCCCACATCGTCCCGCACATCGGAGGGAATACCCCAGAAATCGTAGGGGCGACCATTGGTCGCCCGCCTTCGAAGGATAACATTCACCTGAATCCCGAATCCCAAGCCCTGAATCCCGGTGTCCACCTCCTCATCGACGGCAATGGTTGGAACGACATCGGCCTCCCCTTCACCACCATAATAAAAGGCGATTCCAAAAGCCTCTCCATCGCCGCCGCGTCCATCCTCGCCAAAGTCTCCCGTGATCGCGCCATGCACGCGCTCGATAAACTCCACCCCGAATACAGCTTCGCCCAGCACAAAGGCTATGCCACCGCCGCCCACTTTGCCGCCATTGCAAAATACGGCCCTCTCCCCATCCACCGCCAAAGCTTCAATCTTAAAAAAACGAACCCCTCCGTCATCGACTTCGCCGATGCCACCTCCCCTTAACAGTGGAGGTATGTGCGTTGAAGGCCTCCCCTGTTAAGGGGAGGTGCCGAGCATCCGAGGCGGAGGGGTTCGCCTTTTACAGCAAAAGAAATTCGCTTGAGCGAATTTCCACAATCATTGCTAATTTCTAATTCCTAATTGCTAATTGATTCTCAAAACTTGCCCAATCGAAAGGCTATCTCTATTCAGCCCATTCAGTCTCTTAAGCTCATCCACCGTCGTGCCGTGCATCTGCGCAATTTTCCACAAACTATCGCCATAAACAACCGAATATCTATCCGAAACAGGCATCGGCGCTTCCATTTCCGGCGTTTCTTTTAAATCTGTTTCATTGAAATCCGTAGGATTTCCACCATAGTTGTTCACTGTTCGTTGTTCGTTGTTCGTTGCAATCGCGCACGCCCTATCCCCCACAGGAATAATCAGCGCCTGCCCGCCCGAAATGTTCATCGATTCCAGCTTATTCATCTTCATAATGCAGTCAACAGTCGTATCAAAATTCTGCGCAAGGCTCCAAATGCTATCGCTCGGCTTGGTGGTATAACTCAGGAACCCATTAGCGCTCGCATCGAAAGCATCGCGGGTTTGATTTACGCTCCCCGTAGGTAGCAACACATTCTCCAGCATCGCCCATGTATTTTTTCCGACAATTCCATCCACCAAGAGCCCCGCGAGTTTTTGAAATCTGCTCACAGCAAGCTCGGTCTTGCCGCCAAAAATCCCATCCACACCGGCGGTGTAGAACCCAAAATTCTTCAGCATCTCTTGCAATTCTCGAACTTCCTGCCCTCGCGAACCTCTTCTAAGTACTGTCTTCATACTTCTTTCCATTAAAAATCACCTCTACATTATTTAATGCAGAGGCGAAATTTTAGTTACATCATTTCTTAAACATTTCGATATTTTCCTTAAAAATATATCTATATCCAATTACTGTGAGGAATGCGACGGCGAG
>WRBX01000045.1 GCA_009784335.1 Oscillospiraceae bacterium | reverse complement strand
GCCACTCTATCGGGATAAAACTCCTCTAAATCACTAATTTTCTCGCCCGATCCAATAAACTTAATCGGCTTACCCACTACCGACTTAACCGATAGCGCCGCGCCGCCTCTTGAATCACTATCAAATTTGGTGAGGATAACCCCGCTAATATCCAGCTGCTCATCAAAGCTTTTTGCGATATTTACCGATTCCTGCCCAATCATCGAATCAATAACCAATAAGGTTTCATCTATATCTACAGCCGCCTTTATCCCCCGCAGCTCTGCCATCATCTCATCATCAATATTCAGGCGCCCGGCTGTATCTAAAATCACAACGGTATTGCCATTTTCTTTTGCAAATTCCAGCGCAGATTTTACGATTTTTATAACATTTTTTTCATTATCAATAGCAAAAACCGGAATATCAATCTGCTTGCCAAGAGTTTTAAGCTGCTCTATCGCCGCCGGCCTATAAACATCGCAAGCAACCAATAGTGGCTTTTTGCCTTTTTTTCGAAGCAGATTTGCCAGCTTCGCAGATGTCGTCGTCTTACCGCTACCCTGCAAACCAATCATCAATATAGTAGAAAGATTTCCGTCGAGCTTCAAATCCGCCTGAGTTTCGCCGAGCAGAGCGGTCAATTTATCATTTACTATCTTAACAACTGTCTGCCCCGGGCTAAGGCTTTCAAAAACTTTCTCGCCCTTGGCCTCCACCGAAATTTCATCAAT
Organism: Oscillospiraceae bacterium; assembly: GCA_009784335.1. The sequence continues at coordinate 5,125 of WRBX01000045.1, read as the reverse complement.
AAACTGCTTGGTAACTTTTAAATTAACATCGGCCTCTAGAAATGCCAGCTTAATTTCGCGCAGGGCAGGGTCGATATCACTGTCAATCAGTTTACCTTTACTCTTTAATTTTCTAAATGTTTCACTTAGTTTTTCTGTAAGACTTTCAAAAGCCATATATCAAACTCCACATAAAATCTAATCACTAGCCACTAGCCACTAAACACTAGTCATAAGTTCCTCAATCGTGCGATTCAGCTCATTTATCTTATCCTTTGAACCGCTGGAAATAATAATTTCATTGCTGATATCCTTCAAAATCTCGGTCGCGCGCATAATGCCGCGGCTTTTTTTCACCATGCCAATCTTATCTTCCATGTTTGCCATAATCTCTTCGCCGCGCTTGAGCGAATCTCGCACACCCTGGCGGGTGATGCCCAAATGCTCGCCAATTTCGGAAAGCGATAAATCTTCATTATAGAATAAATCGAAAATATCTGCCTGCTTCTCAGTTAAAAAAGAACCATAATAATCGTATAACAGCGCTAATTCTACATCTTTTACCATATCCATAGCCCTCATTTCTCGTAAAGATATTATGCTTTACAAGAAAAAGATTAAAACATTTGGCACCCATTGTCAAGTTTTTACAAAAGTTTTTTTCAAAATATTTGACAAAAAAAATTCCATTATGGTAGTATTCGATTATGAAAGTTATAGGCGTGGATTTAGGCGAGAAGCGAACAGGAATTGCGGTTTCCGATAATCTTGAAATGATGGCGCATCCGCTTAAAACTATCCGGCATGACAAGGTTTCTACTTTAATAGAAGAAATTTTGCAGATAATAAAAGAGCATAATATAGAAAGAATCATAATCGGCAAGCCAATTAATATGGATGGCACCGAAGGCGCAAGAGTTTCCAAAACAATAGATTTTGCGGGAAAACTTGCTGAAGAAACTGATATTGAGATTGAACTTGTCGATGAGAGATTAACCACCGTAACCGCGCATAATATATTAAATGAATCGGGCGTGCGCGGCTCTAAAAATCGTAAAAATATTATTGATACACTGAGTGCTGTTATAATTTTGCAACAGTATTTGGACAAAAAAATTTAGGAGGATTTAAAAATGGCAGATGAAAAAAAATTAGAAACAGTTCAAGAGGAAGTTGAAGTTGTAGAGCTTTTTGATGAGAATGGCGAGAGCTTGGTTTTCGAGCTTCTATCAACAATTGCGGATGAGGGCAACAATTACTTGGTGCTAACTCCATTCGTTGAGGATGAATCTAAGATTGATTTAGAAGTTCCGGCTGAGGTTTTTGTTATGCAAGAGGTTGTTAAGGAAGGCGACGAGAAGATGCTCGAGCCAGTTGCTGATGAGGCTTTGGTGCAAAAAATCTTTGGTATGTTTAAAGACGAAACAAAAGACAAATTTGATTTCGCAGAATAATTATTAAGCAGTACCGAGAAAAATTGTTAGCGACCAAAGGGAGCGATATTTTTCTCGGAAGAGGAGAAATCGCGAAGCGTCGCAACGCTAATTTCGCCGCAGGCGGAATAGTTGCAGCGGAGCAGATTTTGACGATAAGGGGTGTTTTTAGTGACCGATAAAGATTTTATCGAAAGCAAAAATTTGCTTGAAAGATTGGGCATAATTCAAAAGGTTGATAATGAAGATGAGAATGGGGCTGCAATTAGCAAAGCCGCTACTATTACTGCGGTTAAGCCTGCGCCGCTTTCCATGCCTAAGCCCAAGGTTTCGAAGATTACCATTGCGGAGGAGAAGCCTGCGCCCGCTCCTGTTGCCCTTGAGGAAGAAAAACCTATTCCGGTTGTTGAAGAAAAACCAAAGAGCGAGCTTGTGATCGAGCCTATTGCTACCCCACCTATCGAAGAAGCTCCTAAAAAGGAAACCAAAGTGGAAACAAAAACAAAAAGCAAGGCCGAGAAGGAAAAATTCCTAAATGAGATTTTGGAAGAGGCGCCTACATATAAGGAAGAGCCAAAGGCCGAGATTAAATTCGAGCCAACTCCCGAGCCTGAGCCGGAAAATCTTTATGAAGAGGATCCGATTTTCGATGATTATGAGGAAGAGGCTTACCTTGATGTTGATAAATACTCCACGATTAGCGACCTTTATGAAACCTATGGCAAAAAGGCAAGCGGCACCGATACCATCTTCATCATTGATGATTTCGCAAAATCGTTGCCGGATAACCTTTCGAAGAATATTAAGCGCCAATCTGTGCTGAATATTTTGGAAGCGTCGAAAATTGAGCTTGATACACTTGTGAACGATGGTGTTGAGCGAATCGATAGCCTAAATGCCTATTTATCAAGCTTTGCAGAGCGCACAAGCGAGATTATTTCCAGCAATGAAGTTGAAGTTTCTGAGCTTGAAGAAAAAATTAAAAAATTAAAACGCACGATTAAGGAGCGCGAGCGCTTGCAGCAAAAGCAGGAAAACGCGATTGAACTGGAAACGCATAAAATCCGCACGGCGCTTGATTTCGTGGCATACACCGATACAAAAGATGACTGATATTGATAACAAACGGGAATATAAAATCACTCCTTGGGGAAAAAGCTTCACAGCTCTACTCCTGGGAGTTTTTGTTATGTTTGGCATTTTGATTTGGCTTTATCTTGGCTCGATTGTGCCTGTTATGAAAGATTACGATAAGCTCAGCCTCGAGACCTCCTCTTTTTATATCTATTTCGGCAAATCGTCAAGCGAGATAAGCAACAATCAAAATGCGGTGATTGATAAAATCATCGAAAGTGTTAAAAGCCACTCTGATAAAAAAATCTACCTACTCGGCAACGCCGGCGCACAAAAAAAAGGAGACTATTCCCACCGCGGCGGCGACCATCTCCTTGCCGGCAGCCGCGCGCAAAGCATCTCGGCTCGCCTAATCGACTCCGGCATCCCCTCACACCAAATCTATATCTTTGAAAACGGCTCGCAAACTGCTGCTAAATTCTCGAATAATGATTTTGTGGAGATTTATTTGAAATAGATTAAAGGTCTATAGTTCTCTCTAACTCCAAATATTCTTTCATTCCTGCTTTGATTGTATTAAGGCGTTTCTCAGAAATCTTGTTTTCCAGTGAGGATATAAACTCACTTATCACTTTTTTTGTAGCATGGCTTAGAGCTTCTCTTGCTTTCTTATAATCTCCAAACTCATTCTTTTTGATTTCGCCCCAAAGAGTTGAAATGCCGTCTTCAAATGTCTTTCCTTCGTGTTCGAATACAAACTTCACTTCGGAGTTAATAGCACTCATAATATTATCATTTCCAATATATGTTTCTCTCTTGAAATAGTGCTTTTTATCATATCCATCATTGCAGCAAGAAATGTTGACTTGGGTTAAATTCCACTGCTTTTTGACCTTTGTATCCTTAACTTCAATTGTTTTATGAAACCATTTGTTGATTTTTGAACCATCAGCATAAAGTGCTGTAGTGAAAGAATTGGTCTGCGAAACTGGCTCTTTTGTGTTAATGTAACTATCTTTTGTCACATGATTTTTGTATAGGAAGAATAGTCTTTCTATCGCCTTATAGGTTTTATCTACTTCTTTTTGAAATTGCTCCAGTTGATTTTCTTTGCTTACTTTCTTTTTTAATAGTCGTATCATTTCTGAAACTCCCCTTTCAAAAAGCATAGTAGCATAAATATCGCTGGTTATCAACTTTTTTTTAAAAAAAATTGAATGTCGTCCTTCGAAGACGGGACGATGTGGGCATCGTCCCCTACGATGCTGGGGTATGCGCTTCGATGTGCGGGACGCCCGGGACGGCGTCCCCTACGAATTTCGGTGGCACATTTTGCTTTGTAGGGGACGATGGTAATCGTCCCACGGGCGGATTGCCATCCGCCCCTACGAAAAGCGCCCCCCCTCCGTCACCCCTCACTTAGGCGCTTCGCTCTAAGTGTGGGGTGCCTAAAGAAACCACCCCGTCAGGCTTCGCCTGCCACCCCTCCGAAGGAGGGGAATTTAGCATAGCAGTTTCAAGAAAAATAATCGGCGGTGAGCCGACTAAAATAATCATATTAGTCTCGTTTTCGTGTGAATTCAAAATCTAAGATTTTGAAGAGGCGAAAACAAGAGGGGTTCAAGGGGAGAAGCTCCCCTTGAAAAAAATATTCAAACCCCCGCCGACTTCGTCGGCACCCCCTTTGAAAAGGGGGCTAAAATCGCTCAATGGGAATAGTTTTCAACTATTCCCATTTTAATTCTCTGTTCATTAGCGCATCCACCGCATCCCTCGGCGCCTTGCCATTATAAATCACCTCATAAGCCTCATTAATTATTGGGCATTCAATATCATGCTTGCCTGCGAGTTCATAGGCAACCTTAGTAGCGCGAATGCCCTCAACCACCATATTCACCTGTTTAACAGCCTCTTCAATAGATACACCCTGCCCAATCAGCAGCCCGGCGCTATAGTTTCGGCTGTGTTTCGATGTCGCCGTCACAATCGCATCGCCCATGCCGGCGAGGCCTAAAAAGGTGCGCTGCTGGCCGCCGAGCACCGCGCCGAGGCGCATCATCTCAACAATTCCGCGGGTAATCAGCGCCGCGCGGGTATTGTCGCCATAATTCAGCCCATCGGAAACACCGCTGCAAAGCGCGATAATATTCTTGAACGCGCCGCAAAGCTCAACGCCCTTGCGATCAGAGCTGGCATAGAGGCGAAACGAGCTTGTGGAGAGCATGCGCTGCACGATTTCGGAGAGCGCCTTATCATCGGAGGCGATAATATTGGTGGAGGGCACATCCCGCTCCACTTCCTCGGCATGGCTTGGGCCGCTCATAACGGCAATTTTGGTGGCACCGGTTTCCTGCTGGATGACTTCGCTAAGAGTGAGATATGTGCCTTCTTCAATGCCCTTGCCTGCGCTAACAATGATTTGATTTTGATTGCAAATCGGCGCGAGCTGCCTTGCAACTTCTCGGGTGGCATGCGAAGGAATGGCCATGACGATGATTTCGCTGCCCTCTACCGCCGCTGCCATATCCTCGCCTATATCCCAAGTTTTCACACTGCGCTCATGAAGCGACCACATTTTCGCAAGCGCCGCGCCCCATGAGCCATTGCCGATTATAGTTAGCTTTGTTTTTTCCATCACT
>WRBX01000044.1 GCA_009784335.1 Oscillospiraceae bacterium | reverse complement strand
GCGCGCGGCTGAGGTGCGCGAGGGGCAGGAGGATTACGAATCCGATTTGGATAGGCTTTTCGGCATGCTCGAGGAGAAGGATCCGCAGCATATCGCGCTCAAGCAATATCAGATTTTCAAGCAAGCAGCGGGGCAGACGGCGAAGTCGATTCTTGTATCCTGCTCGGTTCGCCTTGCGCCGTTCAACATTCGAGAAATAGCGGCGCTTACGATAACCGATAACCTAAATCTCGATTGCCTCGGCGATGAAAAAACCGTGCTTTATGCCGTGATTCCCGATTCACACGACACATTCAACTTCATCATCGCCATGATGTATAGCCAAATTTTCGATGCGCTTTATGTTAAAGCCGATTTCCATTATGGCGGGCGTCTGCCGGTGCATGTGCGGTTTATGCTCGATGAGTTTGCTAATATCGGGCTCATTCCGGAGTTTGATAAAAAGGTGGCAACTATGCGTTCGCGCGAAATTTCCACCTCGATTATTATTCAAAATTTGGCGCAGCTGAAGAATTTATATAAAGATTCGTGGGAATCTATCACCGGTAACTGCGATTCCACGCTGTTTCTCGGCGGCCAGGAGCAGACAACTTTGGAATATCTATCCAAGGCGCTGGGTAAAAAGACGATTGACACGCGCACGACTTCCAAGGCCGGCGGCAAGCAGCGCTCGACCACGGTGAACTTTAATATCACCGGCCGCGAGCTGATGTTCCCAGATGAAATCGGCAGAATGCCGGACGACACTTGCCTGCTGATTATCCGCGGAATGCGGCCGTTTAAGAGCAAGAAGATTAAGCTGGAAAAATGCAAGAATTATGGGCAATTATACGATGGCAAAGGCGAAAATCCATATGATTACCGCGACCATTTCTCCACCCCATTCGATATCCTGGATGAGTTCCAACGCGGCTGCGGGTAGAAATTGAACGCGGATAACATGGATTAACGCGGATTTCAATTGAAATATAATAAGCCCCCTTTTCAAAGGGGGTGGACGCGGAGCAGACGGGGGTTTGTTCGTAGGGAACGATGCCCACATCGTCCGCACATCGAAGCGCATACCCCAGCATTGTAGGGGCGAACTGTGTTCGCCTTTTCGCAATTATTGACAAAAATGTTAGAAATTCATATACTTATTTAGTAATCGCAACGAGCGCCCTTAGCTCAGTTGGTCAGAGCTACCGGCTCATAACCGGTTGGTCGTAGGTTCGAGTCCTACAGGGCGCACCATAAGTGAGCTAAAATAATTTGAAGCGAAGCGAACAAATTATTTTGTTTCGAGCCAATTGGCGAAGAAACCGGCGAACTTACGCATCGAGCGACTGAAATAAACTATTTTAAATTGAATATTTCAGGAGCGAGAGGTGAACATTGGCCGGCGTGGTGAAACTGGTAGACGCGCGGGATTCAAAATCCCGTTCTGGCAACAGAGTGTCGGTTCGACTCCGACCGCCGGCACCACGAGCGCCCATAGCTCAGTAGGATAGAGCGACTGCCTTCTAAGCAGTAGGTCAGAGGTTCGAATCCTCTTGGGCGTGCCATAAATTTTACAGAATCTTCTTTCGAAGGTTCTTTTTTTTACCCTCTTGTGTGCCCGTCGAAAAAATTTGTTAGCGAGCGACACATTCCTCCCCTGTTAAGGGGAGGTGGCGCACCGTAGGTGCGGCGGAGGGGTTCGCTTTTCTTTTTATCTTATAGGAAATTGCTCGAAGAGCAATTTACTTAAGCACAAAAGTTTACCGCTAAAAATGGGAGCAAGCGACCATTAGTTGCGAAGCAACTTTTTTATATGAAGTTCTTGTTCTCTAAATATTTTTTCCATTTTAGAAACCAATGAAAAAATATTTGTTCTCAAGAACTAGCAAGCCCATGGCATTTTTTGCTCGCTACGCTCTTAAAAAAATGCTCATGTCCTTCCTATGTAACACAATTGTTAGGAAACTGTAACACAATTGTTAGCAAATATGTATTGAATTGTAACATTTCTTTTGCAATAATATATATAGTGAAAATAGGTTCAGTGTAATTCCTCACGAAAAACCGCCAAATATTTCCATTTGAAAAAGTTAACATCTTTACACAAACTTAACATAACTCGCAAAAAACCTATTGCTTTTTTGAAAAATATATGTGAGAATTAAAATAGGGAAAAACGAAAAACCTTTTAGCACACAGGTTGTGCTCCGCACAACACACAGATCAAACAGATTAACACAGATGTTTTCAACGCATTCGCGTTAAAAACGATTATAAAGAAAGGCAAATATTATGACTTCAGAAAGATTCAATGAATTAACAAAAGAAATAATAGAAGCTTTTTATCATGTATATAACAGTTTAGGATTTGGTTTTTTGGAGAGCGTGTATCAAAACGCATTGTATTTCGAGCTCAAGAAGAAAGGGTTCAAAGTAGAAACAGAGAAGTGCATTGATGTGCATTATGAAGGGCAAATTGTTGGAAAATTTAAAGCAGATATGCTGGTCAACGATAAAGTTATACTGGAATTAAAAGCAGTGCAGCTTTTAGCAGATGAGCATGAAATGCAGCTAATGAACTATCTGAAAGCAACTGATATTGAAATAGGATTATTGTTGAACTTTGGCCGAAAGGCACAGATTAAGCGAAAAATCTACAACAATGAATATAAAAAGTATAAAAATCTGTGTGAAGTAGAGAGTTAGTTTTTTTAGCACACAGGTTGCCTACCGGCAACACACAGATTAAACAGATTAACACAGATGTTTTCAACGCATTCGCGTTAAAAACGAAATCTAAAAAAATCTGTGTGAATCTGTCGTGGCGAAGCCACCAGTGTATTCGCGAAGCGAATCTGTGTGCAAAATAAAGAAACAAGCAAAAAGATTGAACAAACAACAATTAGCGAAAAATAAAAAATATAAAATCTGTGTGAATCTGTTTAATCTGTGTGTGCGAAGCACCTGTGTGCTAATCGCCGCACAAATAAATATATCTAAACCAACCCATAAAGAAAAGGGTGATACATAATGATTGCAAAAAGAATACATAGCACATGGGCGAAGCATGGCAGGCGGATATTTTCGGTGGCGTTTCTTTTGGTTATTGCGGCGGCTATTTTCGCGCCGATTATGGCAAGCGCGTCAACTTTCCCGCAAGAAATAATCCAAATGATGATAAATAGCAACCCTAATGACACTGGAACACCATACATCTCTCTAAAAGATGTAATAGATAAGATAATAGCGAATAACGGCAACCCTCTCGCCGCTTTCGCGCTCTCACTTGTTGCCCTATTTTTTGTAATCGAAACTTTGAATAAATCGGTCTCCTTTGAAAAAGTAACAATAGAAATGGTGGTTAAGCTTTTAATACGCCTTTTAATCGCAAAAATCTTAGTTGAAAATGCTTCAGCAATATTAATACAAGTAGAAAAAATAATTCTTGAATCAACAAACGCAGTAGCAGGAGGAATGGCCGGCGGCTTAATACCAGTAGGCCAACGAAAAGATATTGGTCAGTTATTCAGGTTCACTGAGAACCTTTCGCATTTTTTAACCAGTATCAGTGATACCGGTGATGGTTACTTGCTTCTTAAAGGTTTATTGACAACTACGGGTAATGGTCCACTACCTTCGGCACTGCAATTAGGAGTAATTGCGCTAATTAAAACATTTTCATTTAAGGCATTTAATTTGGGTCTTACTACTCTAGATATTCAAAGGGCAACAGGAATAATACCGATACCGCCAAATGCTCCGCTTAGCAATTTCATTTTTGTTCCAACCGCGCCGGATGCTGTAGGCTTATATGTTGCAGCAATAGTAATATCATGGATTATTAGGATAATTGTAGAAGGCTTTGTCAAAATTCAAATAACTCTAACACTATTCTTAAGGTCGATAGAACTGGTGCTTCTGGCATATCTTGCGCCGATTGCTATGGCGTTTTTCGTCTCCGATGAATTTAAAGGGCAGACCAAAAAGTTTATAATAAGTTTCGCAACTGTCTGCTTGCAAGGTATGATTATCGTTGTGATTTGCGGAATTATGGACAATATATTTAAAAATCCATTTATGTTTACAGATTCGCCGTCAGGAATTATCACTGGACCGCTCGGGGAGCTGATATTCACCGGAATTAACTATGGCATATTGGATCCATGGGGGCAACACTGGGGCTTCCTGCAACCAATAAAAATGGTTCTGATGAGCATAATCGAACCAATCGTGCTCGGCATGCTTATCGGCAAATCCCGAGCAATGGCCTCCTCGCTCATGGGTGGGTGAGACAGTAGACAGTAGACAGTGGACAGTAGACAGTTACTAGGAGAGAAAGATGAAAGAGAACAACAAGATTGCAATATTTGAGCAAAAGAGAATTCGCAGGGAATGGAATGAGGAGCAGCAGGATTGGCTATTTTCCATTGTGGATATTTGCGAGGTTTTGGCGGAAACAGATCGTCCAAGAAAATATTGGAGTGATTTGAAAAAGAAGCTTACATCAGAGGGAAGTGAGCTGTCCGAAAAAATCGGACAACTGAAAATGGAGGGAAGTGAGTTGTGCGAAAATATCGGACAACTGAAAATGAAAGCTTCAGATGGGAAATATTACCTAACCGATGTGGCCAATAGCGAGCAGCTTCTGCGCATTATCCAATCAATTCCTTCGAAAAAAGCAGAGCCGTTTAAAATGTGGTTAGCCAAAGTGGGAAGTGAGCGGTTGGATGAAATAGCTGATCCGGAGTTGGCGATTGATAGGGCATTTGAAACTTATCTCAAGAAGGGTTATAGCGAAAAGTGGATAAATCAGCGCATTAAGAGCATGGAAGTGCGCAAGGAGTATACAAATGAATTGCAAGCGCGGGGAGTGACTGAGAAAGCCGATTTTGCGATATTGACAGATGAGATGACGCAGGCATGGAGTGGAAAATCGGTTAGGGCATATAAGAGATTCAAGGGACTACATAAAGAGAGTTTGCGCGATAATATGACGAATGCTGAATTGATTTTGAATATGTTAGCAGAGGTAACCGCAACTGATATTACGAAAAATGACAATCCGCAGAGCATGGCAGAGCATAAAAGTGTTGCGCGGCGAGGCGGAGGAGTTGCCAAATCGGCGAGGTTGCAATATGAGAAGGAGACCGGCAAAGAGTTGGTTTCGTCGCTGAATGCGTTGAATATTGGGAAATTGGAAGAGGTTAATGAATAAAGTCGCTGGATTGCTTCGTCGCTGAAGCTCCTCGCAATGACTATAGGGAAGGTGAAAAATCATGATTGAAATCAGGATTCCGAAGGAGATTCGGGAATATAAGGAAAAAATCTTCATTGGCTTAACTTTGAAGCAAGTTATTGCTATTGGCGTGATGGCGGTGGTGAATATTCCGCTGTTTATGGTGCTTAATCCGCTGTTTGGCATGCAGATTGCGTCGCTGGTGATTATGCTTGTTGCCGCGCCGATTGGTGCGTGGGGGTTTGTGAAGATTGGCGGGCTGGATGCCGAGGAGTTTATCAAACTTTTCTTTATCAACACCTTTATTCTGCCACTAAATCGCAAGTATGAGACAGAAAATGTGTATGAACAAATCGCCGATATGATTCGCGAGAAGGATTATCAGGATATTAAGGACGATTTTGAGAAGGTGCGTATTGCCGAGCAGAAATCGTTGCAGGCCGACGAGGTGAAGCTGCGGCGGAAGATGGGTTCGAAAGCCAAGACAGTTGACAGTAAACAGTTGGCAGTTGACAGTGAAAAGAAAGTGGAGAAAAAGAAAAAGGGCGAGGAAACGAACAACGAACAAGTAGCAACGAACAACGATAGAAAACTTGCTCCGCAAGTTGTTGAAGAGGAAGTGGTGGGCGAGCAGGTTGTAGGGG
>WRBX01000043.1 GCA_009784335.1 Oscillospiraceae bacterium | reverse complement strand
GGCACTTTCTTTTTTTGCAAATAGAATAATGTATGATATTGCAGACGATTTTGATTGGCATCGGGGTTTCGATGGACGCATTTGCGGTGAGCATTTGCAATGGTTTGATTCTAAAAAGAAGCGATTTAAAACTAATTTCAGCCTCAATATTTGCCGCATTTCATTTCCTCATGCCGCTCGCGGGCTTTCTTGTCGGCGGCATTTTCAAAGATTTTGTAATAGAATATGCGCCATGGCTCGCATTTTTATTTTTTTGTTTCATCGGCGGGCGGATTTTGTTCGACAAACTCCGCAAAAAAGATGAGTGCAACGGAATTATTAATCTGAAAATCTTCATTTTTCAAGCAATCATCACTTCCATAGATTCACTTTTGGCCGGAATCGCCTTAGTTGCCCTTGAATATAGCCAATTTCAAGCGCTAATCTCGTGTGCGGCAATTTCCGCAATCACTTTTTTCTTTTGCTTCTTCGGATGCTTTTTCGGCGGCAAACTAAATTCAGTTCTAGGCAAAAGAGCAGAAAATTTCGGCAGTATCATACTCATTCTGGTTGGTGTTAGAGCATTTCTCAGCCGATTTTTCTAAAAAGAGGCGAACACAGTTCGCCCCTACAATGTTAATGAAAGCTTTCCAAGCAATCGTAGGGGACGCCGTCCCGGGCGTCCCGCACTTCGAAGGAATTCCCCGAACACCGTAGGGGACGATGCCCACATCGTCCCGCACTTCGAAGCGCATACCCCAGCGTGTAGGGGCGGTCTGTGACCGCCTCAACCTCGAAGCACTGCACTCGACTAACCCCTAAATCCTAATCCCTGCTTTAATGTGTTCACACAAATCATTCGCCGCATTAGGCTTGGCAATGGCCGATGCAAGCGTTTCAATGCATAGCCGGCGCTCTTTGTTATTTAGGAATTCATAAACACATTCGTCCAGCGGAAAAGTTTTAGAAGCGCGCATTGCAAGCCCGTTATTAAGCAAAAACTCGGAATTGCGCTCCTCCTGCCCGGGAAATGTGTTAGGCATAATGATAAAAAGCCCTTTGGCAAGCGCCTCGCTGGTCGTAAGCCCGCCCGGCTTGGTGATAATGCAATCGCTCGCCGACATAAGCAAATCTACATTATCAATAAACCCGAAGTTAATCACCTTTTTTACAGTTTCAACAGCGTCAATGCTGGCTTTTAGCTTACGATTGTTGCCGCAAACGCTCACTATTTGAAAATCAATGCCTAATTTATCCAGCTTTTCTATTGTATCGGTGCTGCCATGCCCCATAGAGCCGCCCATAATAAGAACAGTCAGCTTATCATCAATTCCCAGCCTGCGCCTGGCATCAGTCTTTGAAATCTTTTCAGAGAATTTTTCATAAGTCGGAATACCAAACGGCAGCATTTTTCCGGTAGATAGCCCCTTTTTTATGAATTGATTGCTAAGAATCTCGTGTGGAAGCACATAAAAATCAAGCTCGGTATCTTCCCAAAATGGGTGAACAGTGAAATCAGTGATTATTCCATAAGTTTTTGCTCTTATTCTTGAAGTGCGCTTGAGCTCGGTAAGCATTTGTGCTGCAAAAACATGAGTACAAACTATCACATCCGGCTTATATTGCTTCAAAAAACCCTTAAGCTTAAGAGGAAGAAGCGCATTAACGATTCTCGACATTGAAATCTTCGGGCTCGGCTCTTCCTTAAGCTCAACAAAACGATAGACATTATCATAAATCAGCCCTGTTTTAGCCGAAATAAGAAAGCCCTTGGAAATTGCCTTGGCAAAAGTGGGGTTGATAAACTCCGCCACATCCATCAAAAGGCATTCCGCGCCCCCCTTTTCCAAGCACTCAATCGCCGCCTGCGCACACATATTATGCCCATGCCCCGTGGGAAGTGAAAGAAATAACACTTTCATTAATATCTCCAATCAAAAACCCTAAATAATAAAGAATGAATATTGAATTTCGTTAGAAATTCTACTTCTTTTATTCTTTATTCTCCATTCATTCTTATTTATTCTTTAGAAACTCTTTCAATTTCATAAGCGCCATATATCTATGACTAATCGAATTTTTTTTATCCATCGAAAGCTCAGCAACAGTTTCATCATAACCGGTTGGAATAAAAACCGGCTCGTATCCCCAGCCTTTTTCTGTGCGAACTTCATGCGCAATTTCGCCATGCCACTCAGCTTCGAAAATAAAATGAGAGCCCGGCGCGGCATTCGTAGGGGATGCCGTCCCGGGCGTCCCGTCTTCGAAGGAATTGCATTCATTCGTAGGGGACGACGCCCACATCGTCCCGCACTTCGAAGCGCATGCCCCGGCATCGTAGGGGCGGATATCATCCGCCCGCATGAAAAGCGGATACACAAGCGCAATAGTAGCATTAAAATGCGCCGAGCGCTCAGTCGCGCCTTCCAACTCCCTCAGAAGCTTAGCATTGTTGTCATCTGCATCGCCGCCCGACCACCGCGCAGAATATATCCCCGGTGCCCCACCCAAGGCATTCACGCATAGCCCGCTATCCTCCGCAAATACCATCTGCCCAGTTAAAAGCGAAATAGCCCTAGCCTTCTTCAGCGCATTCTCGGCAAAGCTTTCACCATCCTCAATCACTTCGTCAAAAATCTCAAAATCCTCTTGAGATAAAACTTCAAAATCACTCAAAATCGCCCGCGCCTCTTTAAGCTTATTCTCATTATTTGTTGCAAATATCAATCTCTCCATAAGCTCTTTCTAATATTTTGAGCTATAATTGTCAAATTCTGTAACAATTCGTGAAAAAATGTTACAAAACTGTTACATCGTTAAAACCGATTCTAAACACGAATTTCGAACCATCGAAAGAAAATTATTACAATTTCATTAAAAAATTCTAACAATTTCCTTAAAATTCGGTAACATTCTACATTTTTAATTTTAATGCGGTATTATTATATTACTCATAATAGGTTAATTGGATTTATGTTCTGCGCAAAGCTTTACACAAAGCTTTACACAAAACTTTACACAAAACTTTACACAAACTTAACACAATCTTTACAGAAACTTAACATAACTCGCAAAAAACCTATTGCTTTTTTCAAAAAAATGTTGTAAAGTTAAAAATGTGATGAGGGATAACCCATCACTCAAGAAAGGAAGATTAAAATGAAAACAAAAAAACTATTCAAAAAAATCACATCAATGCTAATCGCAATCACTATGGTCTTTGGCCTTATGCCTATGCTTGGGCAAGAGGTTGCAAAGGCAGACACTAGGGCCTCAGAAATCGTCGCAGACTTACCAAACGATGTTCAGTATTCTTTGAAAATCGGCGATGATGAATTTGAAGGCTCAAAAGAAGAGCTGGAAACTTTCCTAGACGAACTCGAAATTCCGGACAGTGTTGAAATCAAACTGTTTCTTGATGAAGATTTTCAAGAAGAATGGGAAGGTGAAGAAGATGTTCCGCTTTTTGCCTTGTCGAATATTGCAGATAATCAAACTGAGCTTGCAAACTTGATTAATAATAGCACATTCCCGACTATCGTAATAAAAGGCAACCAAATAGGTACAATGTCTTCCTTTAATATTGCAAGCACAATCAACCTTAATACAACTCGCGTGGTTACACTTGAAGCTTTTTACTCAGGTGGTGCATGGCTGGCTTCCAATGTCGGCACCAGGCATTTTTCGATATCATCATCCGCCATGATTTATTTTACTCTGGTAAATGTGCAATTTAGAGGTAATGGTATCGGTGGTGGTATATATAACCAAGGTGTTTTTAGTATCACAGGTGCAAACACTATTCCCGGATTCATTAATATCAACACCTGCAAAGCACCCAGCGGAGCCGGTATTAGTAACGATTCAAGTGGTGTAGTAGTTTTAAGAGGAAATGCGATAATAGCTAATGGTGAAGCCACAATCAGTGGCGGCGGTGTATGTAGCCATGGTGACAGATTCGAAATCCGCGATTCAGTAAAAATAGAAAATAATACACCGGATAATATATGTGGTTCAGTTAGTGATTATAGAGTTGCTACGCCAGAACCAAGTCCATTCCAGCTGCACTACAATGCAAATGGCGGAACAGGCTCTCATACTGAATACATATATTATGATGAATGGCCGCACACAGTTTGGGCGCCGGAACAAATTGGGATAAGCAATGGTGCATTGGTCTTAACTGCATGGACTACAAATAGCAATGGCACCGGCCTTGGTTGGAGACCACAGGAAGGAATTTGGGGGCCGGAAGATTTGATTAGCCCCGAGGGTGGTCCTCCAAATACCACATTATATGCTAAATGGGCAACGCCATTCCCGACAATAGTTCCAACCACCCCACCAACCATCGCGCCGACAGCAAGACCAACCTCGGCGCCTCGTCCGGCCGGCATCTATTACCATGTTCAAAACGGTTCAAAAGTAATCAATGGTTTTATTGCACATAGCGTTAATCCAACCACCGATGTGAAATCAAAAGTGGCAAACACTCATTTTGAGATAAGTGATTGGTATACTAATAGCAGTTTCACAAGTTCATGGACCACAGGCCAAGGCGCCGGCACAGCAATAGATATCTATGCCTACTCCAATGTAGCCGATAACCAAGCAACACTTAACTTTCTACTGAATAGAGCATCATTCGGGACAATTCTAATCAGGCATGAGAATAGTAGTGCTTTTGAATTTGAGATGGAATATGATGCAGAAGACGGTGCTATCTCAGGCTTGCCTCCGGGCGATCCGGAAGAATTATTTAGAGAATTAGGCGAAGATGCCGAAGCAGACATCATAACACTCACCTCGGCAATTGATATAGGAGCTAGCCGCGAAGTGGTATTTCGCCCCTACAGCGGTGATGTGGCATATATAATCTCGGCAATTGGCGTACGGCATTTTGATATAGCCAAAAGAAGTCCTGCGCCGTCACCTCCGGCAACATCAACTCCGGCAACAAGTAAGCCCCCGGAGTCAGGCAACCCCGATGGGCCGGGCGGTGATATTAGTGGCATACCTGAAGAACCCCCTGAAATGGTGGGAACATTCATTGTTGATTTAACTTTCCGCAATGTCCAACTTTGGGGCACGATGAAAGGGGCAGGCGGCGGCGGTATCTACAATAAAGATGCAACGCTGCACCTCAGAGGAACCGGTGAGTTTGCTAATTTTGCAAACATTGAAAACTGCAGGGCAACCAATGGCGGAGGTATATATAATGAAGGCACACTTAATCTGCACAATAGAATGCTAATTAGTCACAACACTGCCAGTAATCAAGGTGGTGGCGTATATAATAATGGCAAACTCTTTATGAATGATAATTCAAAAATTGAGAAAAACACGGCCTCGGCTGCCGGTGGTGTGCGTAACAACGGTAGCAATAGTGTGATTACTATGAACAATAATGCAACAATAAGTGAAAACACAGGAACTTTTCACACGGGTGGTGTCTATAATCTAGGTGGAGCATTTGAAATGAGAGACAGCTCGTCAGTTGCAGACAACACATCTAATAGTTATGGCGGTGGTATTAGTAACAGCGATAATGGTATAATAATTTTGAAAGATACTGCTAAAATCATTGGAAACTCAGCCGCCACAAACGGCGGTGGTATTTGGACTAACAATTTAAGCAAAATCACAGCAGAAGAAGGAGTGAAATTTGCAGACAACACAGCAGCTATTCCATACTTTTTGACAGATCAGGCAGGCATCGATTTGCATAATGTGCAAATTCTAACAACTTCGTTTTCTGACTATGGCAATCCGTTCTTGCTATTGCCTCCTTTCGAATATGCCTATAACAATTATGACATCAACTATGTTGATGCAAATCCGCCAACGCCTTATGCAACGGCGGCACCTGCAACGACTCCGCCATCGGCCGGGCCTACTGAAGCGCCAACGCCGGAGCCGGGAGCAACGCACCAGCCAACGAAT